>JAUCGL010000185.1 GCA_030378105.1 Candidatus Halobeggiatoa sp. HSG11
AAATTTTATGTCTAGTATTAAATATCTTGATTCTCAAATACACAGAAAAATCCCTCTATGATTTATTTTAAATAATTGAATTTATTATAGATAATGTTTTTTAGGGTTTGTCAATGCGTAAGTCCTACTTATTATTGTTCCCAAACTCCTGTTCTCGTTGTTATACATTAATTCCCAAACAATAAATGTAGGGTGGGTAGAGCGATAGTGAAGCCCACCATTTTGAAAATTCTACGAAAAACTATTTAAAATAAAATACTTAAATACTTGTGTATAATGATGAGAACTAAAGTTTTGGAACGATATTTAGATATTTAAACGGTTTCATTAAATGTTTGTCTTGTCAATGTGTTAAGTCC
Organism: Candidatus Halobeggiatoa sp. HSG11; assembly: GCA_030378105.1. Taxonomy (GTDB): domain Bacteria; phylum Pseudomonadota; class Gammaproteobacteria; order Beggiatoales; family Beggiatoaceae; genus DRQV01. The sequence goes on from JAUCGL010000185.1 coordinate 360, forward strand.
TATTTATCAAATATTTTTCCTAAATAATTGACGGTTGACGCTGAGAGTTTTAATTAATTTGATTTCATTAGGTTTCATGGCTATTCAAGTGTGAACCTCGTTGGGGTTGTTTTAACTATCCTGAAAGGATTGAATGTGAATAACCACCGATAAAATCGGTGGAATATAAAAGCTTTCTGCTAACTACAAAGTTTATGATATACTTTGATATAGATTTCAACTATGTTGACAGAATATTTTTATGGATAACAACACAAACCTGAATTTTAATTTAATGGCAAGCATTCCAAAAAATATTTCACAATTATTTCAAAGGTTCAAATATGAAAACGATAGGTATTATAGGTTTTGGTAATATAAATCAGGAAGTTGCAAGACAAGCAATAGCTTCTGATAAAATAGAAATAAAATGGATTTTGGATAGAAGCCCTGGCAAAAAAGTCAAAAAAGAGGCTCGTCAAAAAATTGAAGACTCTTTGGGTAAAAAACTGCGTTTTATTAAATCCAAATCTAGTTTACGTTCAGAAGCTGACAAAGTAGATGTCATAGTCGAAGCAACTGGTGCTATTGAAGCAATAGAATACTTAAGATACAAGCGAGATAAATTAAAATGGGGCAATGAAGTATTATTTGTGACAGCTAATAAAGCTATGGTAGCCAACCATTTGTCCGAATTTTTTGATTCTGATAACAATGATGTTCGTATAGAAGCTGCTGTGGCTGGTGGATTGCCTTTAATAAGATCATTATCTGAACATATTGCTTCTGACAAAGTGCAGGGAATGGTGGGAATTTTAAATGGTACTACCAATTTTATGTTAGATGAAATGGAAAAGTCTATTTACAGCTCCAAGAAACAAACTTATGACATGGTATTGGATGAATCGGTGCAAAGAGGCTATGCCGAACCCGGCGGTGCTGGAGATGTTGATGGCCAAGATGCTGCCTATAAATTGCAAATCCTGTCTAGAATTGCCTTTGGTACTGATGCTTCCCCTAGTTCGGATTTAGTCAGAGGTATTGATGATAACAAAAAATTTGACCGAATAAGGTCGGTGGATTTTATCTATGCAAGTAAATATCTTGAAAGTACAATTAAATTGGTAGCAATTGCTCAATCAAGTTCTACAGCAGAGCCTTTTTTTCTGGTCTATCCAATGTTAGTAGCAAAATCAAGCAATATTGCCAATATAGAAGGCCCAGATAATTATATTGGAATATACTCTAAATATTTGGTTTATACCGATATGCAGGGCAAAGGTGCTGGCCCAGAACCAACCGCATGTGCTATGTTGGCAGATGTATTTAGTCATAAAAATTGTAATTCTGATTCTGAACCAGAGCAACTAATTACGGCTTTTCGTAGTAGTGAAGAAGTATATTTTTCTAGGTGGATGATCAGAGGTTCTTGCTATGACCGGCCCGGAGTGTTAGCTCATATATTCCAACATTTTGAAAGTAAAGAGATTAATATTGATGAAGTATTTCAATTGAAAACTGATGAAGTTGGTCGTAAATGGTCTAAAGAGGAACTTGATTTTGGCAAAGAGCAGGAAAAAATATTGCCGTTTGCTTTTACCGTTACTAAAACTAGTTTGGGTAAATTACAAAAAGCATTGTCAACTTTACAGTTGAATAAAAAGTTTTTCCCTAAGAAGGACAAACTATTTGCTTTTTATCCATTTTTAGAGCGGAAATCTGATGACAATGGAGTACAAAAATTTGTGATAGAAGAACAGAAATAAGTAATAGATTTATTTGATTATTGTGAGAAAAAATCTGGATATGCAATTTGTTAACGAGCAATTAAAAATATCATGTAGCAAAATTTTAATATTAATCGTAATGTACAAATTGTTTAAATTCTATTATAATAAATCTTTCTTGAATAAAACATGGTGGACAACCTTAACTCACTACACGAATGAATATTTACTCTTCCACTTTAAAAAATTATGATTGAATCAATACTTTATTTAATTATAACGGTGATTAAAATCGTAATCATCGTATTACCAATAATGGCATGTGTAGCTTATCTTACTTTAGCTGAACGTAAAATAATCGGTTACATGCAAGTGCGAATCGGCCCTAATCGAGTCAATTTATCACTATTACCGGGTATAAGAAATTTACGGGGTTTTGGGCAACCAATAGCCGACTCGGTTAAATTAATGTTTAAAGAAATAATTATCCCAACCAATGCCGATAAATTCCTATTTGTATCTGCTCCTATTTTGGCTTTAGCACCAGCTTTAGCTGCTTGGGCAGTGATACCTTTTGCAGATGGTTGGGTACTTGCAGATATTAATGCAGGTTTGCTCTATATCTTAGCGATGACCTCCATTGGAGTTTATGGCATCATGATATCTGGTTGGGCTTCCAACTCAAAATATGCCTTCTTAGGTGCTATGCGATCCGCAGCTCAAATTATTTCTTATGAAATTGCGATGGGTTTTGCTTTAGTCGGTGTGTTGATGGCGGCTGGTAGTTTAAATCTAACCGAAATTGTTATGTCTCAAAAAGGTAGCTTTTTACATTGGTTTTGGATACCTTTATTTCCATTATTTATAGTTTATTTCATATCTGGCCTAGCCGAAACTAACCGAGCTCCATTCGATGTAGCAGAAGGTGAGTCAGAAATTGTGGCTGGTTTCCATGTTGAATATTCGGGCATGTTATTTGCGGTATTTTTTCTGGCTGAATATGCCAATATGATTTTGATTGCATCATTGATAACAATCATGTTTTTAGGCGGTTGGTTGTCTCCATTTGAAGGCATTCCACTTTTAGAATATATCTATTTACCCGGTATTTTCTGGTTCGGAGCTAAAGTTGCATTCGTATTATTCTTTTTCTTGTGGACAAGAGCTACTTTTCCACGTTATCGTTATGACCAAATTATGCGATTAGGTTGGAAAGTATTCATTCCAATAACTTTAGTTTGGATAGTTGTATTAGGTTTGTTGATACTGTTCAAATTACCACCTTGGTTTGCATGAGGAAATATTAATGAATGCGATAAAAAATTTATTTAAAAGTTTATTCTTACTGGAATTAATCAAAGGTTTGCGAGTAACTGGACGTTATTTGTTTGACCGCAAAATAACAGTACAATATCCAGATGAAAAAACTCCACAATCGTTTAGATTCCGAGGTAGACATGCTCAAAGACGTTATCCTAATGGCGAAGAGCGTTGTATTGCTTGTAAATTATGTGAAGCAACTTGTCCAGCAGCAGCAATAACCATTGAAGTTGAACAACGAGATGATGGTTCACGACAAACCTCTCGATATGAAATTGATTTAACTAAGTGTATTTTTTGTGGTTACTGTGAAGAATCTTGTCCAGTTGATGCTATTGTTGAAACTCGTGTGTTTGAATATTGTGGTGAAAATAGTAACGATTTATTGATGACAAAATCAGATTTGTTAGCTTTTGGAGATGAATTGGAACAACAATTAAACGTAGATAAATTACTTGACTCACCATATCGTTAAATTGTAATTGCTTCCTTTTTAATTTTTTTTACTATTAGACATTTCTGAATCGTAGGGTTGGTGTAGTATTGCCGTTTGTGACCATTTGTATTAATTAACTTCATCGAAATGGTCGGTTTCACTGCGTTACACCGATCCTACAAATTACTTTGCATGATAACCTCTATCATGATATTTGGTATTATTTGTTTAATTTGGGAAAATATAATGAAAATATTTATGAAAGTTATTTTACTTAATATAATATTAGTTGTTGCTGCATTTGCAGCCGATGAAAAAAAATTTTATGAAAATGGTGCAATCCAATTTGAATATAGTTATAGAAGCGGTCAGTTACACGGCCTTACTAAAGAATTTTATGAAACTGGAGAACTTAAGGGAGAACATGAGTATAGAACTGGTAAGTTAGTTAATAAGCGAGAATTTCGTCGTAATAGTGATTTGGAATATGAACTAAAATTTGAAGATGGACAGAAAATTGAGTATTTAATTGAATATCATCCAACTGGTGAACGTTTTCGGCAACGAACTTTAATTAATGGAAAACGAGAAGGATTAGAGGTAGAGTTTCATCGTAATGGTAAGAAAAAAGCAGAACGAAACTATACTGAAGGTCAAAAAGAAGGTAGTGCTAAAGGTTACTACATTAATGGTAGATTGCAGGGAGATTGGTTATTTAAAAATGGTGAACCTGTTTCAGCAACTATCTTTTATAGCACCGGCGAAAAATGGTTAGTACATTCTGATTTTGATGATAGAGGCCGTTTGAATGGCAGTAGTAAAGAATATGAAAAAAGTGGCAAACTGAAAGCTATTCGTTATTATAAAGATAATGTTATGGTGCAAAGAAGACGAGTTAGTCGTTGGTTACGTTGGTGGTGGGCAATTTGGTAATACAACTTTTTTAAGAAATTAAGGACTTAACGCATTTGGATAAAAACTGAAAATTTTCATAACTAAAATATTAAGATAACAATGCTTTAAGTTACACAAAGGGATTATATCTTTTTGTTAAAGAAAAAATCATATGTATTATAATATGTTGTATTCAAATAGTTTCATAAAATTATTACCTTGCCAATGTGTTTAAGCCCTATATGTATCCACTATATTTAAAAAATATTTTAATTAGCATATTTTCTGTATTTATCATATTTTCGACACCAGTTAATGCTACTGAAAATGCTTTGTTTTTTTATAATCCAGAATCGAATATCAATGATTTTCGTACTTTAAAAAAATTATTTGATGCTTATTTAACAAATTACGATTCTTATCAATTCCAACCTTTTGATAATAAAAATACTTTTGAAGGTTTTTTGCAAGAAGACAATGTATTTTTACTTTCGAGTTGGCATTATTTGAATCTACGTAAACAAGAGCAGACTAATCTACAACCAGTCTTAGTTGGTACAATTAATGGCAATATGACTTATACTAAAGTCTTATCAACTAAAAAAAATATAATAAATATAAATAAGTTACATAAAAAACGTATCGCTTCAGCTGGAGATAAAAGTTATACTAATGATATGTTACAAAATATGACACAACATTCTAAGGTTAAATTTAAGGTTTTAACAGTTCCTAAAGATATTGATGCCCTTATGTCAATTATATTTGGTATGGCACAGGGAGCTTTAACATCCCGTCATAGTTTAGATACTTTATTGACATTGAATCCAAAAAAATATCAATTATTACATCAACATGCAGAAAGTGAAGCTATAACTTTACCAATTGTTGTTGCACATAAGCCAGTTAAACCTTCAATAAAAAAACTATTGACTGCCATTGAAAACTTATCAACCTCAAATAATGGTAAGGAAATACTTGGGATGTTAGGTTGGAATGGTTGGCAAAAAGTTAATTCTGTGGAGCAATTGAAACTAGGCTCTAGTTTTTAATTTGAAGTAGAGTTCTTTTTTGATATTGAGTTAAGAATTAAAATAATATATCTTTAAAAAAAAACAGTAACTTAATATAGTTGCCCCCATTATAGATTCTTAACTACTTCTATTTTTAATTTAAAGAGATAAACTATGCAGTGGCAATTACAAGAGGCAAAAAATAAGCTAGGTCAACTGGTCCAATATGCCCAAAAAGAACCACAAATTATTACATTACAGGGAAAAGAAACAGTTGCTGTTATTTCAATAAAAGATTATCAAAAAATTTATAAGAAAAAAGCTAAACTGTTAAGTATCATGCAAAATTCACCTTGGGCAGAAATAGATTTACATCTTTCACGTTCAAAAGATACAGGGCGAGATATTGAATTGTGAATTATTTACTAGATACTTGTTTTCTCTCTGAAATAAGGAAACCTAAAATTAATACTAGAGTTCTAAATTGGCTTAATAATGTTGATGAACAATGTTTATATATAAGTACTGTTAGTATTTGTGAAATTCAACAAGGTATTAGCCAACTTAAAGACCCTGTTTTTCAACAGAATTTAACTAAATGGCTTGATGAAATATTATTGCCTTGGTTTGAAGACAGGATAATTTCCGTTGATGTTGTACTAGCACGTCGTTGGGGAAGTCTATTAGGACAATTTGCTAAAAAAGGTTTGACTCGTCCGGTCATGGATACATTAATAGCGGCATCAGCCGAACATCATAAGTTAACATTAGTAACTCGTAATATTATTGATTTTGAATTATTTGAAATAAAATTGCATGATCCTTGGGATAACCCTAGTTTTTCAAATAAATAATTTCACTTAAAACCTACGAGGTTTCACACGAATATTTAAGATTATTATATCAAATCAAATATCTTCATCTCTATAAACGATAATAACTAATTCTACTCCAAAAAACCATTATAAAAATATATGACAATTCGTACCCGTTTTGCCCCAAGTCCCACTGGATATTTACATGTCGGTGGAGTTCGTACCGCACTATTTTCATGGTTATACGCCCGTAAACATGGTGGCCAATTTATTTTACGTGTTGAAGACACCGACCGAGAACGTTCAACTGAAGAATCCGTTAACGCAATCCTTGATGGTATGAAATGGCTTGGTTTAGATGCAGACGAAGGCCCATTTTACCAAACTCAACGTTTTGATCGATACAAACAAGTTATCAAACAGCTATTAGCTGAAGGCAAAGCTTATTATTGCTACTGCTCTAAAGAACATTTGGAAACTGTACGCAATGAACAACGAGCTAACAAACAAAAACCTCGTTATGATGGCCGTTGTCGTCATTTAACAAGTCCGCCAAACCCGGATATAAAACCAGTTATTCGCTTTAAAAATCCTGAAGTTGGAGAAGTTGTAGTAAAAGATTTAATCAAAGGCACAGTGATATTTAACAACACTGAACTTGATGATTTAATCATTGCTCGAGCTGACGGAACTCCAACTTATAATTTGACTGTGGTTGTTGATGATTGGGATATGCAAATTTCTCATGTTATTCGAGGTGATGACCATTTAAATAACACTCCACGCCAGATAAATATTTTACAAGCTCTTAATGCTACCGTACCACAATATGCCCATGTGCCAATGATTTTAGGTGATGACGGACAGCGATTATCAAAACGACATGGTGCTGTTAGTGTGATGAATTATCAACAGGAGGGTTATTTGCCAGAAGCTTTGCTTAACTATTTAGTACGTTTAGGTTGGTCAGCCGGTGATCAAGAAATTTTTTCACTAGCAGAAATGATTTATTTATTTGATATAAAAAATATAAATGGTTCTCCAGCAGCTTTTAACACTGAAAAACTCCAATGGTTAAACCAACATTATATTAAAACAAGCGATCCAAGCGATTTGGCAGTATCTTTGCATGACCAATATAGTCAGTTGCAAACAGATACTAAACAAGGGCCAGAGTTAGCAAAAATTGTTACCATACTGGCAGAAAGAGCTAAAACTTTACGGGAAATGGCCAAAAATAGTAGTTATTTTTTCGGGGATACGGTTCAATATGATGAAAAATCAGTTAAAAAGAACCTTAAACCTGCTATTCGTGCAGCATTGACTGATTTATGTGAGCGATTAGAAAATCTAACAAATTGGCAAGCAGAAACTATCCATTCTATAATTCATGCTGTGGCTGAACAACATGAACTTAAACTAGGTAAGGTAGCTCAACCATTACGAGTAGCTGTAACTGGCGGAAATGTGTCTCCACCAATTGATGTTACTGTGGAATTGATAGGCCAAACACGTTGTGTTAATCGTATTCGACAAGCATTAACAATGATAGGAGATAGTCAATGAGCGAAACTGGAGCAAAAACAATGTCATCATTAACACGCAAAGATACTCATGTTGTTATGACCTTAATTGATGGTGCAATTTTAAAAGGTACGTTAGTTATTGAACGAACATCTCGACTTTCAGATACCTTAAATAAACATGATAAAGATTTTATTGTACTGTCAGATTACGAGGATAATCATCATATTATCAATAAACACCATATCATAAAAGTGATAGAAGTTGATAGTTTGGAATTAGAGGAATAATCAATTATTTTAATACAATTAAACAGTTACTTATATAGTGATTTAACTGTATAATTCAAATAATATTTTTAATAAAATGCTTAAACCTTAATTACTTTTCTCGTTCCCAATTTCTAGAAATAAAAAACTGGGAATGAGATTAAGCTAATATCCAAAATTAAATAGACTGCAATAATAAACAGATATTATTGGTAATTTTATTTTCCTAAGCAAATACTTAAGTGTTCCTCCGTCAAAAAAACAATTAAATAAACCAGCCAAAAAGAAAACTACGTACACAAGGAAATAATGGTCAACGTCAAAGTTTCTCCGCTTTTCAATCCATTAAAATTGAACTCTCTCCTTTGAAATCTTTTTTTCTTAATTTTCAGGTGGAGTGAGCAATTACAAAAAATTTTACTACAAACCTGCCAACTTTAACTGACAGGTTTTCTTAAGAAATTACTCAACAACATCCATATCCAAACTATCTGGACTATATATCACAGTTCCATTTTTCAAACGATAACCAACATAAAGCT
>JAUCGL010000186.1 GCA_030378105.1 Candidatus Halobeggiatoa sp. HSG11
GTATAGATGTAAAGATGCTCTTCCATTGCAACATCGTGTGTTTTCTTATATAGATAGAGGTTGGTATACTGAGCAACTTGAAAGAATTTGGAATTTATTTTCAAGAGAGCAGACTTTGGTTATTAAAAATACTGAATTGATGTATGAACCAAATGAAACTTTATCTAAAGTGGCAAGTTTTTTGGGAATTAGGGATTTTCAAAATATTAAACCTAAAAATATACATGCGACACCTTATTCAGCAAAATTAACCAAAGAAGAATATAATCATCTGCGAGATGTTTATTTTTACGAGATAAAAAAACTAGAAAGAATTTTAGATTGGGATTGTTCTGATTGGTTACAATATAGTAATTGTTGAACAGTTGTTTCGGGAAATCCACTTCGTTCCATAGTTTTTCATATAAATATTTTCGCCAATAGACCTGCCAGGTTTCGCAAACCTGGCAGGTCTTAATAAAATTCACCATAATTGTTGGACATTATCTAATATATCTAAAAAATATTTTTTTTCTTTTGCTAAGGTGTGTTGTTGAGTTATTTGTTTGGCTGAGGTGATAATACGTTGTTTTTCTGTTTGGGATAAATACAAAGCTTGTTGAATTGCTGCTAATATGGCTTGTTCTGTATAAGTGGGACATAAGCAGGTTTGTTTATCAAGGCAAAAAGAACGGTTGCCAATACAGTCAGGACATATAACTAAGCTACCTAAGTGCATGGCTTCTAAGGCAGGTAAATAAAAACCTTCAACTTTACAGGGTAAGAATAAACAAATATCTGCTTGGGCTAATTGTTCAAGAAATAATGGGCGTGGTAACATTTGTTCTAATAATGTTGTTTGTATTCCCTTCTCTAATAAAGTAGTTTTTATTTTCTGTGCTAATTGTATTTGTTTAATACCAATAATCAATAATCGTATTGATTTTTTATTGTTTGAAGCTGGCATTGACAATACATCTAGTCCATTTGGATTAGCAAACAAAGGCCCATTGACTTCTCCAGTTGCTTCAAGAACTGATTTAACTTCTTTACTCACACAAATCCGAATTGCTTTATGTGATAAGAATTGTCTCAATGGCTGGTTTGGATCAGCATGTCGTAAACCTTGAATCAGGTTAATAATTGGTTGTTTGGATGTTTGACGTTGTGATATTGGCAATGTCTGCCAATCGGTACCAGCTAAAAATAGGCAATCTGTTGGTTGCTCAGTTTCCCATTTTTGTTGGGTTGGTATTTCTTGCCAAGGGTTATTTTGCCATATGGTGTTAGGTGAAAAATAAATCTTGGGTTGGTATTGGTGAGAATCTAAACTATGTTGAAAATAATGCCAAACTTTGAGGTGTCCACCAGTTAATCCTTGAAAATCCCGATAAAATAAGAGTGTTTTTTTTGGTGAAAGATTTGTAATGGCTTTCTTAATCCAATTTATCATAAGCAAAATATGCAGCAGTTTTTTTACAATATAAATTAATAGCTTGCCAATCTTCTTCATTTAAAACTGAGCGTTTTTGACGAATATGGGAGGCTGTTGGTGAATTGTTTTGAAAAGATAATGGTAGTTTATTTCCTAATGTTTGCCAAATTGTTTCTAAGGTATCTTGGGGTTGGCAAACTGTATGTTCGTATTTTAATAGTAATAATATATGGCGATTTTTATATAAAATTTCGGCTAGGTAAGACCATAGTAAAGCTCGGCGTTTTGCTTGATTTGGTTCATCTGCGATGGTTTGTAAATGTTCATGTTGCCAAGTTGAAATAAATGGGTCATGTAAGGAGCCAACTACAAAATCTTCTACTGTTGCATTTTTTAAATGGGCAAAGGAGGTTTTCCAAGATGCTATGGTGTCTGCCGGATGGCGAATGCAAGCTATGATAAGGGCTTGGGGTAAAACTTGGTGTAGTTGTTCTAATCTGGCCAGATAACCTAAGGTATTTTTTGTGGCTAATAAAATTTTTTTGTTTTCAATATGTGGTTGGTAAAGAGCATGTTTTCCTGCATTAACCGTGTCTTCAACTAGTTGGTCCTGATGTAATTTATTTTCTATTGGTTTGCCGGTTAAAATATCTTGTTCTAGTTGTGTGTATAGGTCTTTGACGGCCCAGGGTATGGCTTGTTGGTTAAGTCGTTTAAACATTTCTCGTGGTTCGTTAATTGCGATACTATTTTTTAATAGGTGTAATAAAATACATAAATAGCTGGTTCCACTTCGAGGTAGGCCGGTGATAATGATTTGCTGGGTTTGGGACATGATTTCTTATATTGTTGTGGATAGGGTATTATAGCATATGAAAAACTGCCAAATTAAAATTTGGACTCCTTAGCTGAACTCCCTTAACCGAGTCCAAGATTTATCAGCCAAATTAAAATTTGGACTCCTTTAACTGAACTCTCCTAACCGGAGTCCAAGATTTATCTTGGTTATCTTGGCAACCATTTGGTATATAATGTTTAAACAACATATCAATACTCCTACTCATTTATTTCTGGATAATACCACTTATTTTATCACCAGTGCCACCTACTTGAAAAGACATTTATTAGTGCAGTCTGAGATAAAAGAATCGTTGCTTAGTTTGATTAGTGAAAGTTTTGGAAAATTTGGTTGGAAATTGAATGATTGGGTAATTTTGGATAATCATTATCATTTGTTGGCTGTTAGTGATAAAGGACGAGATTTGACAAAAATTATTAAGAAAATTCATGGTGTTTCGGCTCATTTTATTAGGCAAAAAACTGGTTGTGAATTGCCAGTTTGGTGGAATTATTGGGATTATTGTCCGCGTGATGATGCTGATTATTATACTAAATTGAATTATTTGTTTATGAATCCTGTTAAGCATGGCTATGTTTCTGATCTTAATGATTATCGGTTTTCAAGTTTTTCTTCTAAACTTGAGAAAATTGGTAGGGATGCTATGGTTGAGCAATTTCATAATTATAGGTGTCGTTTGGATGTGGATGAAATTTATGATGAATTTTAAAGAAGATTGCCAAGATAAATCTTGGACTCCGGTTAGGGTGAGTTTAACTTAATAAGGAGTCCAAATTTTAATTTGGCTGATAAATCTTGGACTCCGGTTAAGGGTGAGTTTAACTTAAAAGAAGTCCAAATTTTAATTTGGCTGCTAAAAAAAATTTGCATTGTACAATAAAAGATGTAATAATTTATTTCAATAGAGTTTGATTACTTAAAGTTAATATATTTACGAATATAATACTTTAACAACCTTACATTAATTTTTAAGGAGTTTATTTATGCGTTACAATAAAACACTAGGGGTTGCCATTGCGTCAATCCTGTCCGGTGGGATCGGTATATCTGCCCATGCAGGTAATCTTGAATTTAAGTATAATGGTGGAACAACTCTCGAAACTGCTGCTGAAATTATATCAACTGAAATAATAGATGATAAAGGTAACCCTCAACCTTCAAGTACTAAATCTCTTGGGGAAGTTAGTTCATTCTTTGAATTTAAGCGTAAAGCAAATATAATTTACAGCATTTATATTGATTATACCCTGATTGGTGGTGAGTTTAGTGCAAATCTAGATGGGTTTAATACCAGTCACATAGACTGGGCAACTAACAGTACTACTAATGCTCAGATAACTAAGATATCTGGTGGTAGTGCGGGTGATACTACTGTTAGATTTTTGCTACAAGCAGAAGGTACTGGTAATACTATCAAAGCCACTGATTCGATAACTGGTGACATGTCTGCAAGTACTACTACCAAAGATGTTTTAAAATTTAATTTTACTCCCGATAGTACAAGTGGCTTAATCAATTCTGGTGGTACAGTTAAACTGAAAGCTGAATGGGGTGCTGCTAATACAACTTTTGTTGTTGACGATAGTGCTACTGTGACGTTGTTTCAATCAAAAGCTGATGTGACCATTGCTTTTACTCCTGACTCTCCTGCTGCCCAAATTGATGTTACTGAAGGCAGTAAAAAATTTATAGATGGAATTTCAGAAACTGCTATCACACTTGGTACTCTAAAGATAGACGATACTACTAGTGGTACAACTATTATTCCTGGTTCTGGTGCTAATACAGTCACTGGTTCGCTATATATTGAAAATGGTCCATTTCAAGCTTCAACAACTGAAGCTGGTGGTATGGTATTTTTAGGTATTAAAAATGATACTTGTACATTTACTGAAGACACTGTAGCAGGAGATAACAGTGGTGATGTACTTGGTGTTTTAGATGGTAACAACGTATTGTTTACCCTTGCAGAAGAACATGTAGAAGCAATGGAAGGTAATGAAGTAGATATATGTGTTGTTGTTGCCGAAGAAAATACCACTGATATAAATCCTACTGATCAAAGACCGTCCGCATCTTTAACTCTTAACTATGTAGATGCTGATAAAGATATTACTTCAACCGGTACTTTGGCTATAACTAAACGTAATGGTACTGCATGTACTATTTATAACGTTCCTCATAAACAAGCTAGTGATTTAGGATTCTATCGGTTTATCAATAAAACTACTAAAGAAGCCATGGTATTGGGTTCTCTAACGGACAGAGATGGTACAGTTCATTTAAAAGATCAAGAATTAGGAACTGCTCCAGCTAAGGGTACTTTGGTTGTAACAGCAGAACAATTACATGATTATGCGGTCGCTCAGACTGGTGCTGCTGAAGAGAAACCATGGAAAGGACGTGCTTTATTGTCGATAAACTCTGATTCGACTGATATGGATGTTTATGGATTGTTACGGGCTAAAAATACTAAGGATGTCACTATGAATGGTATTATACCTACGACAATGGGTCCGCTTATTAACATAAGTGCTGGTGCCAGCGGTAATGGATGCGATTAATTTTAACAGATTACATAGGAGTTATTAAATGATGAGTACAAATAAAAAGCTGGCTATGGCTGTAACAGCAGCACTATTTTCTCTTTCAGCTACACAGGTTGTTTTTGCAGCAGGTTTGACTAATGTAGGTGATCCTAGCACTGCCACCGGTTTTACGGCAACAGATAGTACTGGTGCTACTTTTGACGCTAATGACCTTGTTAACATGGGTACTAGTAACACGGATGAAGATGGCATAAAATATGCTACTGAGTTATTTGGTGGTAGCGGTCCATCTCAGTTACCATCCACATACTCTGCTGCAGTTATATATCAAATAGATGGAGCTATTTCTGACGATTTTTATCTGACTTTTACTTTGTCAGATGGTGCATCTTTTGCTTCTACTCCTACACTATTTGGTGATGCTAATGTGGCTACTGGTATTGGTGGTGGCACTAATTTACCTGCAGGTACACTCATTGGTAATGATGAAGTACAGTTTATTGTTGATGTAGATTCAAATATTGCTGCTTCATCCTCATTTTTATTGCAATACGAATTGGTTAATATTACTGGCTTGAGCAAATCTGGTAACAAAATTGAGATGAGTGTATCGCCTACATCTGTAGGTCAAACTGCGTATGCTGTTAATGTTGAAGATACTGTTACAATAGCTCAGTCAGCTCAAGCAGTTACAGTAGAACTAAATTCAATAAAAACTACAAATGCAGAAATTTCCACTGAATTGGAAAGTAAAGAATTTGTTGTTACTCCGGCAGCAGATGCAGACGATGATGAAGCGGTGTTTGTTGGTAGTAAAGAGGTAAGATTGGGCGAATTAGTTATAACTCACGATCTTACAGCATTAGATGATGTCGTATCTGATGTTGCTGGTGCTCAAGTTCCATTCACCTTAGGCTTAAGTGCTAATGGTGGTGGAATAGAATCAGCTACCATAACTATAACCGAGGGGCAATTTGCTGCATCTATAACCGATCCTGGTGAAGTAAAGTTAGTTTCTATTGATGATAGTGGTAGTCCTGATGTTGCTACTGATATAACAGGTACGACAGAAGTGTCAGAAGATGGTCTTACAGCAACCATTGATGTTACAGACGTGATTGATGAGTTGATTGATGCAAATGCTGCTGCTTCTGATAATGAACAAACCAGTCAAATCAGACTCCTTCTTGATGGTGCAACCTCAGTTAACATCCCAGAAAATGCACCATGTGCTACTTTTACTGTTGATTACACAGATGAAAATGTTGTTGATATTTCACAAGAAAATTGTACTGTATTGCCTAAAATCCCACAAGATGGAACAGTATGTACTGTAAATATCGTTCCTAAATCTGATACAAGTGATGCTTTGAGTATTCTGATTACTAACAAGAGTAATGATGAGGCTCAGTTATTTGGAAGTCTATACGGTCAAGATGGTACTGAGATATTCTCTAGCCAACCATTAGTTGATAGTACCGGAGCTGATACTCTTGGTGCTAAGAAAACTATGCGTTTAGGTACATCTGATTTATTAGCAATTGATGGTGCTACTACTTGGACTGGTCGTGGAATGCTTAAGGTTTCAACTACTCTTGATATTGAAATATTAGCTTTAATCCGTGATGTAGCTTCAAACATCAATAGCAACACTAGTACTGGTGCTAATGGAGCAAGTTGTAACTAAAAAGTAGTATATTTATTAATTTATACACTTAAAAAAACCTGTCAGGTGTCAAAGCCTAACAGGTTTTTTTTGATCTCCTATTACAAAATGCTTAAACATCTATTATATAAGAATTAATGAACGTTAGATTAAATCAAGAATACTTAAATTTTATTTGCCATAAAAGTTTAGAATTGTTTAACTCAAAAGAAGTATGGATATTTGGTTCAAGAGCAGATATGAATCAAAAAGGTGGCGACATAGATATATATATTAAAACACCAAATACAAACAATATCTTACAAACCAAAATTATTTTCTTAAGAGAATTTGAAAAAAAATTTGGCGAACAAAAAGTTGATTTAATCATAGAAGCCGCTAACTCAAAATCCAATAAAATTTTTGAAATTGCCAAACAAGAAGGAGTGAAAATATATGCTACCACAGATAAAACTTGAAATTGATAGAAATATCAAACGAATAGATGCAATTTTACCAGATATTCAAAGTTGGCTACCTTTAAAAACTGAAGATTTAAATGATACCGAAATAGTCAAAACAATTGATTCATTTATTTATCGTTTTACCAAAATTCAAGACAAAATGGGAGAAAAATTATTTCCGGCCGTATTAAAAGAGTTGCAAGAATATAAATCAAATATGCCACTTATTGATGTTTTAAATAAATTGGAAAAGCTTGAATTGATAGATAATGTTGATACATGGATTGATTTCAGAAAACTCAGAAATAGCCTAACTCATGATTATCCAAATAACGAAACTGAAATAATAGAAGCAATAAACTTATCAATAACAGCCTATTTTAAAATGAAAGATATATATATTAAAATGTTAAAAACTGGGGGAACATTAGCCAAATAGAAGGTTTTTTCTCATTCCCAACCTTTAGTTCTTTTCATCGTTATACACAAGTCCCAAGCAACAAATGTAGGGTGGATAGAATGAAATGAAATCCACCATTTTGAAGGTTCGGTGGGTTTCCACTTCGTTACTACCCACCCTACATAATATATTTTCATTGCAAATAATAGCCTAAATGATGTAAGATGTCGTTTAGAAAAAAATTACTTGATTGGTATAAAACTAGTTTTAAATCAGATAAGTATAATGGGGAATTGAAATTTTCTGATGAATATTTTGGCCAAGAGACCTGACAGGTTTTGAAAACCTGTCAGGTCTGAGAACTTTTATGAGACTTAAACCAACTGAAATAACAGCAATTAAACATTGTGTACAGCAATCCTTCAATCAAGCAAAAGTCTATTTATTTGGTTCCAGAACAGATGACAATAAAAAAGGTGGAGACATTGATTTATATATCGAAACCGATATTCAAGACAATTTATTAGAAAAAGAAATAAAATTTTTAGTTAATTTAAAAAAACTTATTGGAGAACAAAAAATAGATTTAGTTATTAATAACCATACTTGTGATAAACTTATTTATAAACAGGCAAAAAAAACTGGCATTGAGTTATGAATATTTATCAGGAAAACTTAAAAAATATATTAAAAGAATGCAAAAAACATAGTTTCAGAATAAACTATGCTCATACAAAAATGACAGTTTTTATGCCTTTAACAATTGATAAATATGAAAAACTTACTAATGAAGAAGTAGAACTTATTGACCATTTTTTGTTTAGATTTTCTAAACTGCAAGATGTGATTGGACAAAGATTATTTCCAACTACTTTACTTTTTTTGGGAGAGGAAATAAAAACCAAATCTTTTATAGACAGGTTAAACCGCCTCGAACAATTAAATTTAATTAATTCAGGGGATGATTGGCAGGAACTAAGGGTTATAAGAAATAAACTAACTCATGAATATGATGATAACCCCAATACATCCGTTGTTGCCCTTAATTTAATTTATAATCAGAAAGATAATTTAATTGGTTTTTATCTTAAGATTGACAAGCAAATAGAAAATATTTTATATACCTAAAAACTTTACTGCTATTTATGTTCAAAAGGGCGAATACATATAATTTTTCAGATAAATAATTTCACTACAAACCTACGAGGTTTTTAAAACCTCGCAGGTTTCACACGAATGTATTTTAATGAATATCTCTGCAACGCTCTGCGTTGCGGGACGCAGAGCGTCCCTGAATGCATTCCAACGAAGACGTCTCATCGTTATACACAAGTATTTAAGTATTTGAAATGAATATATATTATGTAGGGTGGGTAGTAACGAAGTGGAAACCCACCGAACCTTCAAAATGGTGGATTTCATTTCATTCTATCCAC
>JAUCGL010000187.1 GCA_030378105.1 Candidatus Halobeggiatoa sp. HSG11
TGAAGATAGAAAATTTGATAAAGTTGTTAATAATGGGTCAAGGATTTTCATTTTTTATTTATGTCTGTTTTAGGTTGTTAATTAAACCTATTATGCTCTTTTTTTATACTTTTGTCAGGCTGTCAGCCCAACTACCACGTATGGGGATTGGCTGGCCGATCCGTTGGTTAGAAGCAACTAAAGCTATTGATAATTTGACTGAAAAATATATATCTTTAAAACAATTAACTGATTTAATGCAGCAATATGGCTTAACTGAAAATGAAGGAGATATATTAGCAATATGGTTACATGAACTTGGTGAGATATTTTATCCCCATGACAATGAAGATTTAAAACATCTAATAATATTAGACCCTCAATGGGTAACGGAGCATATCAATCGAATTTTAACAAGTAAACAAATAGGAAATCAAAAAGGAATTCTTAGCAATGCACTTAAACAAGAAATTTGGAACGATTTAGAACCAGAAATGCAACAGTATTTTTCTGATTTAATGGAACAATTTGATTTATCTTATCAGGCTTTGGAAGACAAGCATATCCATTTTATACCTAGTTTTCTTCCTGAAGATGCACCAGACAACTATGAAAAGATTTGGGATAAGAAGAAAGGAGTTAAGGAAATACAAATGATTTATCAACTAGATAATGATTTTGTTTTTGAAATTATCACTGGCTTTATTGCTCGTTCTCATCGTTTTACTACTAACACTCATTGGTGTTCTGGAGCTTTATTTGCTGATGATAAAGACTCTTTGGCCTTAGTTAGAGCTTTTGATGATGAAAAACGAATTCAATTAACTGTGCGTGGAATATCTCCTCATGATTTTTTCATCCAACTTCGCAACAATTTAAAATATGTATTTCAACGTTTTCCTGGATTAAAAGTTACTTTAAAAAAACCTTGCTTAGGACATGCAGGACAACATTGTGAACATGAGTTTGACTATGCTGATATAGAAAAAGCTGAAAAAGAAGGTAGTAAGACTATACCTTGTTCTAAAAAACGTGAAAATGTTTCTGTTTATAAATTAATCTATGGTATTGAAGATAAAAATACAACTAAAGACACACCTTGTCCTACTCATTTCATAATTAAACGTCATAAACCTACATTATTACAAAAACCTTTTATACATAGTATGATAGAGTTGCATTTATGTTGTGAAAGTAATATTGAAAAACATCCTATTACTACAAAAGATTCTTATCTTTTTCCAGAGAAATTTAATTGGACTCAATCAATTCCTGTTTTATTGTCATTAGTAAATCTTTATTTAGGTTCTATTGGAGGTATTTCTTCTAATAAATTATCAAAACAACAAATAGAATTTGCTAAAGAACTATTAGAAAAATTCCCAGATGAAAATACAATTAATCAGATTGAACAACATGATTTAAACAGTTTTTATAAATTACTTGTGAACTTAGACCATTTTGAACGCTGGGGACTTAAAAAAGTAGAAACTGAAGAGGGTGACATGTTGTGGTTGTGTGACGAACATGCTGGAGAATAATGAAACATAGTGGTTCTGAGGAGTTTCGCATATATTTAATGATGTTCATGGGACATCCATGTACCCTAGAATTACTTAATTCTTAGCGAAACAACTAGACCCGTCAAGTTTTGGCAGCTCCGTCCCACCGACTCCCCCATAACGTTACACGGTGAACTTGTTCAAAATTTCAAGAAATACCGCTCCGCTTAACCATTTCTTCAAATTTAAGAACTCTCACCTAGTTTTGCGGACTACTCGACTTCGGCTTCGCCTCTCCATGTCTCGCAGCGGTTGCAGTATTAGTTTATTTCGCCAATTCGTTGTACTATTTTGTTGGTTGTTAATTCAGACAATTTGAACAAGATTACACGGGTTAAAAGATTAACAGGATTAAATCTGAAACAAAAATTTTGAGTGGTAATCATGTTTTATCCTTACTAATCCGTTAAATCCTGTTCAAAAACGTAAAAGTAGTATAAAAAAGCAAAAGAGCTTAGAAAGTCCGTGCAGCAACACTAACAAGACGAAATCCAAAGAGGCTGACAGGGATGAGGTTCCTATTACGGAAGGCGGAACGAACGAGGTTAGGACTGACGTACCATGATCCTCCCCGCAACACTTTGTATTTATTTGTATTTTTCCAAATACTGCCATTAGTTGGAGCATTTTTATAATTATCATGCCAACCATCAGCACACCATTCATAAACATTACCAACTGTATCATACAAACCAAATTGATTAGCTTGGAAGGAACCAACAGGAGCAGTTTGTTTACCATCCCATTGACTACCACAACCATTACAATTAGCCTTATTCTCCCCAATATTATTTCCCCACCAATATTTAGTTTTTGTACCAGCCCGAGCCGCATATTCCCATTCAGCTTCCGAAGGTAATCTATATTGTTTACCTGTTTGCTTACTTAACCATTTAGTATAAGCATTGGCATCATCCCAAGAAACATTTATTACTGGTCGATTTCCACGTCCCCAACCTCTATCATCTGGTTTCTTTCTACCAGTTATCTCGGCAAATTTATCATATTCAGTAAAAGTCACCTCATATTTCCCCATAAAAAACTGATAATCAATATCCACCCAATGTACTGGCTTCTCACTATCATCACCACCACCTTGAATATCTCCCATCTGAAACCTACCTTTCGGAATAACAACCATCTCCGGCCCCAAACTACCATCCTGCAAACGGTCTTGAAACACTTTACCGGGAGCAAAAGTTTTAAAATCAATATTTGATGTATCTTTAATTGGCTTATTTATACGATTTTCAGGAACTTTAATTACATTATCATCCACAGGTTTTGGTATATTTCCAATTGATTCCTCTTTCAATTCAGAAATAACCTCACTCTTAATATCCTGATAAATATCTTGAATTAAATAAAAAGAAGCAATAATAGCCACTAACGTTGCTAATGCAGAAAGAAATTTATGTTCCTTAAAATAATTTGAAAAAGCTGCCCCACCACTTATTACAAATAATATTGCCAATACAATCAATTTAAATGTCATATCGTTTTCCCAAACATGTTTACAATTCAAGAATAAAATTCATAATATTTTTCTTAAAATTCATCTATATAAGAATCATACTATAGCTTTTCAAATAATATTTTCGCCAATAGACCTGCCAGGTTTCGCAAACCTGGCAGGTCTGAGAACCTTTATTTATCTGGAAATCTATAGTTAATCTCAAAAATACCAATACCAATTCAAAACTAATTGAGAATCTTCATTATCATGATATTGAAACTGCAAATTAATCGCATTGTTTTTATTAACAGTGAAACGTTGCTCTAAACTGTAAGTACTAACAGTTCGTTGCTCGCCCAAAGCAAAGCGTAAATTACTTGCTTTAAGTAACATTCGCCAATTTGAACTTATATCCACAAACAACCCAACATCACTACCCAATCCAACAGCATGTTGCCAATTACCATCAATATTCAGATCAGCTTCCAAAAAACCATAAATTAAACTATTATCGGTAAATTTATAACTTATACCACGTCCACCATTTAAATAATAAACTAAATCCCGTTCCCCAAAATAACGCCGTTTCCAGCCAGTACTCAACTTCCAAGACCAAGGCTTAAAAAAACTATCATAAGGAGCTAAAGAAAGAATATCAACAAGTTGTAACTCATTCAATTCAAGCTTTTGCTCATAATTACGCAATGTCAAATTCAAAAAATTAATCTGATTGCCGGCTGTATAACCAGCTTTTGGGTCTAACAAATCATGATAAGCCGGTCGTAAATTTAAACTCCGATAGCCTCGCTCACCATCATATCCCAATCCCATCCCCAACCGAAAAATAGCATGACCTTGTTCTGGAGACACTGGCACTGGTGGTGGTTCCATATCAGTAGTTGGCAATGCACTACGAGCCACTAATAACTTTCTCAATATCGGAGCATACTGCCTATTATTCATTGATTTATGCTGATGGTACAAATAATCATAAGCCGTTTCTAAAACCTCAGCCTGTTGCACCGTATCCATAGTTTTCAACTCATCCAATTCAACGGTTGGCATTTGTCGTATCCAATTTCGTTGCTCAGTAGACAACAACCGCAATTGATGTTGTAATTTAGTTGTACTTGCTGGACGAAATGTTTTTTTCTTCACTAAACCAGCTTCATCAACAATACGTACTGTTTCCCCCGGAATAACCCATGCCCATAATTTATCTAATAATTTTAAAGATGGACGAGCTGCTTCTAATAATGACAATAAATGATAAGAACAATTTTCATCAAAAAAGAAATAATCAAATTCCATTTTATCCAATTCCCAAATATGTCTGAGCATCCGTTGAATTTCTGCTATGCTAAAATCTAACTGATATTCCCAAATGTCCCTGTTTTCCATATCACCGTATTCAGTTACTTTTTTATAATATGGTAACATTGAAAATTGGCCGGAATAGCCACCAAAAATACCTTTAATTGCATATAAAAAATGACTAGAACCATCAGTTTTAGCGGCATAGTTTAAAGCTTGTGCCAATATTTTAGTTGCTGGAGTTTGACCAACTTGATCAATTCGTAGTAAAGTATGACCAAATGCAGAAGAAGGGCCATTTAAAAAAGCGGCTGGAAAAATTAAGGTTAAACCTGCTGGTTGCAGTCGTTTTAACCAATCATCAAATTTTGGGCAAGGTTGTGGTGGTAACTTTTGGTCGTCAAAATTTAATTGCTGCTTTAACCATTGATAACGTGCAATAAAACGACATTGAGGATGCTGCTGATTAGGAAGTTTGGGAGTGAAAAAAGCTTGTAACGTAGCAGTTAGTTCAGCTTGTGGGTCAGTTTTGCCAGTCTTAGCATTGAAAAATTTAAGATCATCAACTTCACTGATAAAACCATTGCTAGTTAGTTGATAATGTAATAAAATATGCCAATCTCTATGGTCAGCTAATGGCTGGGCTTGCTGTTGTAAATGCTGCAAATAAGACCAATCCATTGCATATAGGTTTGGAATTATTGCAACATATGATAAAAATAAAACTAATTTAAATCGCATTATTTTGAGAAATTTTTCCCAACTTAGCTGTAGCTATAACGCTTAAGTGCTGAGTCAGAAGCTAATACATTATTTAAACTAACTAATACTTCTTCAGTAGTAGTATTTTCATGAGCAAAAATTTTACTGAAATTAGTTTTAGTAGCACTGAAAAATGCAGCTTTATCTGATTCAGCAATTTCCATCAAAGATGCAAGAGCATCTAAGGTTTCACCTGCACCGGTTGCCATATCATGAGCTAACTTATCTAAATTATCACTAGTAAATTGAACCATTTTATGAGGAACTGGTAAACCAACTACTCCATTTTTATCGCAACCTAAAGTACCAAGAGTTATACCAAAAGTCTGATTACCAAAAGTACCATTAGTAGTTACAGCAAAAATCTGTGGGATTATACCAGATTGACCTTCCCAAACCATTGAACCTAAACCACAACCAACATTGTTAGCACCAGCGAATACTGAAGCAGCAGAAAATGCAGTAGCCAAAGCAGCAGCTTGTAAAATTTTCATAAATTAACAACCTTTATTAAGTTTGATAATATAAAATAACATCTTAAAATATGGCGTGAACCAATTTGGTGATTCTAACACATGATATCTTATACTAGCAATGTTTTAATTATTATTAATAAATTCTTTAAATTTGCAGTCAAAAAAATACTTCCGCTATTCATATTATTTTTATTAGTTTTAACTGGACTTCGGCTTTTTTTACAGGAAGAAGAAGCCATTCATATTGCTTTTGTTGGACCTTTGTCTGGTGAAAGTGAAATGATTGGCCAATCTATGATTAAAGCAATTAAATTATATTTTGAAGAGGTCAATATAAATGGCGGAATTAATAATTTACCAGTAGTATTAGATGTTTTTGATGACCAAAATAATCCTGAGCAAGCCATTCATAGAGCTAGGGAAATTGTTGAGCAGAATCAGGCAGTAGCGGTTATTGGACATAACTGTAGCTACTGTTCTATTAACGGCGGTAAAATTTATAAAGATAAAAATATTCCAGCAATTACCCCAGTTTCAACTCATTTACGGGTAACTCAAGGTAATGAATGGTATTTTCGTACCGCTTTTAATGATAATTTACAAGGTAATTTTTTAGCCAATTATGCCAAAAATGTCTTACATCAAAATACCGTGACTATTGTTCAAACTAATGTTCCATATGGTTCTTACCTTGGCAGTATATTTGAACAGGCATCAAAAGAGCTTGGATTAGAAGTTAAACAAAAGTTAGTATTATCCAAAGATACTAATATTGACGAAATTATTGCCAAATTAAAAGCAACATCAGATGCAGGATTAATTTTTTTGGCAACTAATGCTAATACCGGGGTTAAGTTAGTTAAAGCAATTAAAGATTCTCGTATAAAAAATTTACTTATTGCCCCAGATGCTTATGCTAATAAAAAATTTACCGAAGGATTTAAAAATTATTTTCCAGAACGCAGAAATCCCGGCCATTATACCAATGGTATTTATGTTTCTACTCCTTTCATCCTTGATACAGCTAATAAATATGCTCAACATTTTGACTCTATTTACAGAGAAACTTATCAAGAACAACCTTTGAGATTAGCATTTTATGCTTTGGATGCAGCAATTGTTATTATTGAAGCATTAAAACAAACTCAAAAAACACAATCATTATCAATAATAAGAAATAAAATAAAACAAACAATAACTAATAAATTTAATTCCTTTGAAGAAGCGGTTGCCGGTAGTACCGGTTTAAATTATTTTGATAAACATGGTAATGCTTTCAAATCTTTGTCGATGGGTGTTTATAAAAGTAATCATTTGATTTCAGCATTTACTCAATTACGGATTGCTCCAGATTATTATGACGATGAAAATCTATTACTTGTTGATGATAAACGCATGTATAAAACTAATGTGGTTTATGCCGGCTTACAATTCAATAAAATAAGTGATTTTAAGCCGCTTTTTGATGGTAGTAAATCAACCGTATCTTATCTGATGGAATTTCATTTATGGCTACGATTTCAAGGAGATATTAAACCACACGAAATCAATTTTCTTAATGCAGTTGAACCGATTAAATTAGAAAAACCAATGATTGATGAAACCGTTGGTAAAGTTAGCTATCAACTTTATAAGGTTAGTGGTCAATTTAAAGAGAGTTTACATTCTCCTAAAGAGAGATTTTTTGCTAATAAATATTCAATCGGAATCAACTTCCATCATCGTACTTTAGATCGCAATAAGCTTATTTATGTTACAGATACATTAGGGATGGAAGTAACAGATGAAAAGGCAATTTTCGCAAAAATGAAAGAGATTCAACGCAAGACTTCTTTTTTCAAAAACTGGCCAATCCAAGAACTTAATTTTTTTCAAGGAGTGATCAAGAAGCAAATTCTGGGTAATCCAAAATATATAGATCATGGCAATACAGTTGAATATTCGACCTTTAATACTGAAATAGCGATTGGTAATAGTGCTTATGCTTACCATGTTATTATTCCCAATAAAATGTCATTTGTATTTTTTGTCACCAGTTGTTTAATGACAATTATACTTGGGTTACTTAGTTATAAAAAATTAGATGAGCAAGGTCATTATTTAAAATATCTATGGTTTGTACAGGTTATTTTTGCATTGTTGTTACTTGTATCAGCGGAAGTATTGGTTGGAAAGCTGTTGTTAGAAACAATGGACCAATATAAATCAATGATTATAAAAACATTTAATATTTTATGGTGGTTAGTGGTGGCCATACTAATAAATATAGCAATAGAACGTTTTTTATGGATACCTTTAGAAAAGAATACTGAGCGTAAAGTACCTAATTTAGTTCGTTTTATAACTGCTTTAGTAATTTATTTATTGGCTTGTTTTGGAATTATTGGATTTATATTTGAACAGCAATTCACTAGTATGTTGGCAACTGGTGGTATAGTTACAGTTTTATTTGGTTTATTGGTACAAGTTGATTTATCTAATATTTTTGCTGGTATTGCGTTGAGTATAGAAGATTCTTTTCATATCGGTAACTGGATAAAAATAGCTGATTATGATGATGGTAAAGTTGTAGATATGAATTGGCGAGTAACAAAAATTGAAACAAGGACTGGTTATATTTTGAGCATTCCCAATAATGTTGTATCAACTTCTAATATCCATAATTTCAGCCATCCAGATAAAGCTTACTGGTTAAAATATATAGTTTATGTCCATGCCGAACACTCCCCAAAAGCAGTGGAACAGGTTCTTATTGAAGCAATATTTGCAGTAGAAACAGATATTCCTAAGGAAACTCCTATTATTTGGCTAGATGAAGTTGTTGTACAAGAGGTGGATCAATGGACTGCCAGTTATATAGTATTTTTTAAAACCATAGATTATGAGTATAAATTGCGAGTATTAAAAAATGTATGGCAAAGTATTTGGAGTCATTTGACTCATGCTGGAATGATGCCTTTTAAAGTAACTCCGATAGTTTATGATAATAACGATAAAGTGTTAAAAAATTTGGAAAATATGGTAAAATAAATTAATAACTATTCATAAGTGTTCGGAATAATTTATAACTAATTGATATGTATATTTAATTGTGAATGGTTAACTGTGAATAATTAATTGTTAGTGAAAGTCAAAATCATTAATAATTAACCATTTTTCATTCACCAATTCACAATTAAATAGTACATT
>JAUCGL010000188.1 GCA_030378105.1 Candidatus Halobeggiatoa sp. HSG11
TTTAACTCTATGGTCAATGATGGTATACCTACAAGCCGCATTACCAATGCTGATAAATAATAATAAAAATATATGAATAAAAGATATTTAATATTGGTTATAGTCTTACTGCTTAATAGCTGTGGATTTCATCTGCGTGGTGCAGCAGGTTTTGATATAAGTTTTGTTTATATTAAATCAGAATCAGCTAATACAATTGCTACTGAAATAGGACGTTTGCTAACTGAGCAAGGAGTTAAGATAGTTTCTAATCCTAATGCTGCTCAAGCAATCGTTTATTTACAAAATGAAACTGTTGATCGTAGGGTATTAACAGTATCTTCAATTTCTGGTAAGCAAGAAGAATTTGAATTAAATTATCAGGTTACGATGGAAGTACGTAAACCTGATGATACAGTTTTATTAGAAAAACAACATATTACTCTATTACGTGATTATATGTTTGATGAAAAAGCTGTATTGGCCATGTGGTCAGAAGATGAAATGTTACGTAAGGAGATGTTCCGTGATGTAGTTGCTCAAATTATGCGAAGATTACAAGTAGTTAAATTAGGCAAAATTGAACTGACTCAATTAGAATTTAAGAATTTAAAACCTAAATATATAGCTGGAGAATTGTTAAATTTAGATTTAATAGAAAAAAATACCCGTACATTTCCAGTCGATATTTGGTTAACTGTAACTATTGGTGACGATATATGGTTTATTAATTCAAAAGATTCTAAGCTATTACATGAAAAATCTCAACCTTGGAAACGCAATGTAACTGCAACAGAAACTACTCATCAATTGTTAGAATTTAATGTGCAACCAAATGTTGATGGGGAATATATTTTTCGAGCAATTTATACTGCTGTTGATGCTGGTTTGAATTTAAATAATTTGGCATCAACTAAACGTTCTTATCTAGTGGAAAGTAAAACAATTTTTACAACAGAGGAACCGTAAATGGAGCAACAAAATATAGCTATAATTGGACTGGGCAGAGTAGGGGCAGTATTTTTAGAACGATTGTTAGAATTAGATAAACATGGTATTAATATTATTTGTGTGGCAGAACTTAAGGAAACCTCAGGACGATTATTGGCACAAGATAATGAAGTAAAAATAGTTGAGTTGGATGAAATGGTTGCTATGAGTAGTAAAATTGAAATTATTTTTGATCTAACCGGTGATGAAAAAATTCGTAAGGTTTTAAGAGATAAGCTTGCTTCAATTAACAATAATTATACTATTGTCGCTCCAGAAAATATCGCAAAAATAATATGGGCAGTTATGGGCAATCAGATGCCTTTTCCAGACTTTCATAACAAAAAAGGTTATTGATTAAGAATATTATATACTCAGCATTGGTATAACTGACCTTTTTAAAGTATGGTAAACCCAATTATCTCGTTCCCAACGTCTCGTTGGGAACGAGATACATTTCCAACGAGACGTTGGGAACGAGATAAAACCTACCCAACATAATATATTTATGAGTATAACAAAATCGACCTTTTTAAATATTTCAAGCAAGAAACTTAATTTTAAATGGATACTGATCAATTACTCATAGAAATAATTCAAAATGGGCTACCACTTGTATCGCATCCTTATGCAGCAATAGGTAAGCAAATTGGTCTGACCGAAACAGAAGTTATTGCTAAACTGAATAATTTGATTGAAACTGGTGTTATTAAACGATTTGGAATTGTGGTATATCATCGTAAATTAGGTTATCAAGCTAATGCAATGGTAGTTTGGAATATTCCTGATAATGAAGTTGATATACTAGGAAAAAAGTTAGGGCAATTTAAATTTGTAACTCTTTGCTACCGGCGTTCTCGCCATTTACCTGATTGGCCTTATAATTTATACTGTATGATTCATGGTACAGATAGAGAGGTTGTATTACAAAAAATAGATGAATTGATTGAGCAATGTTATATAAGCCAATTTCCACATCAAGTTTTATTTAGCAAGCGTTGTTTTAAACAGCGTGGGGCAATTTATTATTCAACTTCAAATGATTAGAATGAAATTTAAATAACTTTCCCATAACCTTCCGCCCTTCCTTATCAATGAGGGGGAGTGTTCCTCAACCTTAAAAGGCTAAGGGGAGAAAGTTATTTAAGTTTCATTCCTAAGTGTATTTATTAAATAACCATATATGTCAACAATTTTCATTGAACAGGTTTTCAAACGATTTAAAAATCATATAGTTTTAGATAATATCAATTTACAAGTTCAAGCAAATGAACATATTGCTTTAATAGGCTCTAATGGAGCTGGTAAAACTACTTTAATGCGTTGTTTATTAGGAGAATATAATTATGATGGTTTAATTAATGTTAATGATTTGAATCCTCGCCAAAATAGACAAACAATTTTAAAACGAATTGGTTTTGTTCCTCAACTGCCACCACCACTTAAAATGCCTGTTGGTCAGCTTATTAAATTTGCAGCCGGAGTTTGTGATACTAATCCAAGTAATATAATTGATATAACTAAGCAATTAGGTTTAGACATCCAAACATTTATCCATAGACCTTTTAATAAATTATCCGGAGGCCAAAAACAAAAACTGCTAATAGGTATTGCTTTGGGACGCAACAGTGATATTTTGATTATGGATGAACCGGCTGCTAATTTAGACCCAGAAGCACGAGAGATATTTCTTAAGCTATTAAAGGCAGAACGGGCTATAACTCTTATTTCTAGTCATCGTTTAAATGAAATAACAACTTTGGTTAATCGAGTTATAGAATTGGATATGGGTAAAATTATTGTGGATAAAAAAATAACAAATTAATGAGGTTTTTTTGAATGAAGTTGTATCTGTTAAGTATTTTAATTATTTTGGTTAGTTGTACTGGTGACCAAACTGGACCAGTAGAAATAACTTTAGATAGAGATAAATGTGAACGTTGTCAAATGGTTGTTAGTGATAAATATTACGCTGCTCAAGTGCGTGGTGGTCCTAAAAATAAAGCTTTTCTCTTTGATGATATTGGCTGTGCAATCAATTGGTTAAATAAACAACCTTGGGCTACTTCTGGCAAAGTTTGGGTAGCAGATTATAAGACTGGTAATTTATTAGATGCCTCCACCGCTCATTATGTTCCAAAACAAATAACTCCAATGGATTTTGGGTTTGGTGCGACATCAGTCCCAACGGCTGACAGCATAGATTTTAATGCTCTTAAGCCACAGTTATTGAACAAAAGCCATTCACATCATTAAGGCAGACCTGACAAGAGGGTGTGGTCGAAATATAATATATTGAATTTTCTTAGCCTAGCCACCAAGGGTAATCACAAGGGATTACCCCTACGAATCACAATATTATGTAGGGGCAATCCTTTATGGTTGCCCTGTGGTTTTTTACCTTAAAATTTATGATCAAAAAATTTGTTATACATTATATTTAAGCCACATCTCCCTGTCAGGTCTTAAAATCAAGTATTCTCTATAAAAATTAATATAATATGACTGAATTAGCAATAATTGGTGGTAGCGGTTTAACTAAACTTGAAGGTTTAGAAATTACTAATCGACAGGTATTAAAAACACCTTATGGTGAAATGTCAAGCCCTATCATACATGGTGTTTATGCTGATAAATCAATAGCATTTTTAGCACGCCATGGAACTCAACACACTATTCCACCACATAAAATTAACTACCGGGCCAATATATGGGCTCTTAAGCATATAGGAGTTAAAAATATACTTGCTATTGCTGCTGTTGGCAGTATTCATCCTGATATGCAACCGGGTGATTTGGTTATTCCACATCAAATAATTGACTATACTTGGGGCCGAGAACATACTTTTTTTACTGAAGATTTAAGCCATGTCACCCATATTGATTTCACTCAACCTTATTGTGAAGAATTAAGAAATATGTTATTAGATTCTGCTCAAGAAGTTGATTTTAAAATATTTTCTCAAGGTGTATATGGAACAACTCAGGGACCTCGATTGGAAACTGCTGCTGAAATTGACCGTATGGAACAAGACGGCTGTGATATTGTTGGTATGACCGGAATGCCGGAAGCAGCCTTAGCAAGAGAATTGGAATTATGTTATGCAACTTGTGCAGTTGTTGCCAATGAAGCTGCTGGACGTGGCAATGCTTTGATAACTATGGAAGAAATCGAAGAAAATTTAACTGATGGAATTGATTATGTACGTCAGTTATTAATACAAGTAATACAAGATTTGGAATAATAACTGTTCTAACGCAAAGAAATTTCAAACAGGAGTGCAAAATTTATTTTGTAATATTAGTATCCAATTGAAATCCCAATATTTTATTGAATAAATTTATAAATTGTACTCGGGTTTGCAAAATAAATTTTGCACTCCTGTAATCACTTTTATCGTTCTCTGTTATATTCAATCTTGCTAATTATTTTATTAATAAAGCATTTCGAGCGATTTCTAATAAGGCATCATTCAATCGGCTTTTTGTCACATCTCCTAACATTTTAAGTAATTCCGATTTATCATTTTTACCATTTAAATAAGGTAATATTTTCTTAGCAATATCACTTAATTCAACAAATTCACAGTGTAAATTAATCGGATGTGGAGAAATTGATTGGCGAGCCAAAGGACTGGCTGTAGGAAATTTTTCAATTTTTGTGGTAAATGGTGCTGGTTCGACATGTAATTCTATGATTTCTAAATAGTAGAGTTGCAAGAGTTCTTGGGCTAAATTATTTCGTAAAGCAGATAAATTTTTAGCTGGTCGTTTAGAACGCTTAAATAGTTCTTTAAAAGCCAAACGTTGCGGATAAATTTCACTCAAATAACGGATAGCTATTTTTGTTATTGGATGTTGGAATTCAAGTATTTCACCAGTTGAAGTTGTTATATTTTCCCCTTCTATTTTTAAATCAGTTGCCACATAACAATCAAGTAGCTTTTGCCAATCAACTGTTCGTTTGGCAGTTTGCTGACATAATAGACTACGCCGCAAGGTTCTATGGTAAAAAAAGTCTAAATATTGTTCTTGCTTAAAAAAATCATCTTGAAATAATTCCTGCATAGTTTCCACAACTTGAGGCGGAAAATTAACCATTAAGTAATGTCTAAATTCAATATCAGTTATGTAAGTTAAATCATGTTGTCCAATGTGAGTTATGAACTGGTGGAAATAAACTGGATGGTTTTCTTGCTCTAAAAAGTCATGATATAAATAACTATCGTCAACAGTTTGTAATTGCTGAGATTTTTCTTTAAGTAATACATCAAAACTATCATTTCCAGATTGCCGCAAATTTGTGATAAATTGTAGAATTCCTTTGGCTTGAGCAACGTTATCTTTGGCAGGTAAAGGAGGCAATTGTTGCAGGTGATATTTCATCATATCTCGCACAACATTTTCTGTGTGCCAGCCCGGATAAATATTATAGCTGATATATGCTATGCCATTGCTAGTTAGGTGTTTTTTTATTAAATTCAACATTGTATCCTGCATTGTCAATGGAACCCATGAATAAATTCCATGAGCAATTATATAGTCAAATTTGCCTTGAGATTCGTCAACGGCGGTAAAATCAAGTTGCTGTAGGGCGATATTGTCAAGTTGGATAGTTTCTATTAATTTCTGTCCACTGGTTATTTGAGTGGCTGAAAAGTCTATGCCTATGCAAGTGGCTTGAGGTAGGCTTTGAGCAATTGCGATTAGATTAGTTCCATCTCCACAACCTAATTCCAATATACGACAGTTGTTAATAGTTGGTGGTTTTATGCCAAATAATGTGGCTAAAGTTGCTAATTTGTTGGGATGGGTATCGGTATAAACTAAGGAAGGATAAGGAATTTCATCGTAAATATTCATAACTAGTATCAATTTTAATTAGATATTTTTCCTAAATAACTGATGGTTGATGCTTCATCGTTATACATTAAGTCCCAAGCAAATAAATGTAGGGTGAATAGAATGAAATTTACCATTTTGAAGGTTCGGTGGGTTTCCACTTCATTCCTACCCACCCTACATAATATATTTTTATTTCAAGTTGGGGTTATTTTAACTATCCTGAAAGGATTGGGTAGCCCTAAACAAAGTAGTGATAGATTCAAAAAACTTATTAGGTTTCAAAGACATAATAGGTTTAATACTACATATTGTAGGACTACCCAAAGATAAACTATAGTTTTTCAGATAAATAATTTCACAAAACCATACGTAGAAACAAGGCACGCCTTGTCTCTACAACCAAAATATTTATCTGAAAAGCTATATATAACATTCTTAAGCTGCCATATTTTGCAATACAACTGCCTTAACTTCTTCAAGTTTTGCTTTAACTTTAATAAGCGGAGTACTACTTTGGCGAATGGCTGTATCTGGGTCTTTTAAACCATGTCCAGTTAAAGTACATGTCACCGTACTACCATTTATTATTTTACCACTTTTAATATCTCTTATAGCTCCGGCAACTGAGATGGCTGAAGCTGGTTCACAAAAAATACCTTCTTTTTCAGCTAATAACTTTTGAGTTTCCAGAATTTCTTCATCGGTAAATTCATCAAACCAACCATCAGATTCTTGCTGGGCATTAACTGCTTTATTCCAACTTTGGGGATTACCAATTCTTATAGCAGTTGCCACTGTTTCTGGATTGGTGACTGGATGACCACGCAAAAATGGTGCTGCACCACTTGCTTGATAACCGCACATTCTTGGCCGTTTATTGATAACACCTATATTGAAAAATTCTGTAAAACCCATCCAATAAGCACTGATATTGCCAGCATTACCAACTGGTAAGCAATGATAATCTGGAGCTTTGCCGAGAGCTTCAATAATTTCAAAAGCTGCTGTTTTTTGACCTTGTAAGCGATAGGGATTGATTGAATTAACAATGGTTATTGGGGCATGTTCCGCTACTTCTTTAACCAATTGCATTCCATCATCAAAATTACCTTCAATTTGAATGACGACCGCTCCGTGCATCATAGCTTGAGCTAATTTACCTTGAGCAATTTTACCATCTGGAATCAATACAAAAGCAGTTATTCCGGCTCTGGCACTGTAAGCAGCAGCACTAGCAGATGTATTTCCGGTAGAAGCACAGACAGTTGCTTTGCTACCAGCTTCAACTGCTTTGGTTATTGCCATGGTCATGCCACGATCTTTAAATGAACCAGTTGGATTAAGTCCCTCATATTTAACGTAAATATTAACATCTGTATTCAACAATTTAGGGATGTTATGTAAACGAATAAGAGGGGTATTACCTTCAGTTATACTGATAATTTTGGTGTCATCGTGTACTGGTAGATAATCACGATATTTATCAATCAATCCTATGTAGCGGGTGCTTAATGCCATGTTACAGAGTCCTTAATAAAATTTAATTAGATTGTACAAGAGCTTGGGCTTGATTACGAGCTTCTCTAGCACATTCTTGATCTTTCATACCTTCACAAGCTAGGGTTATTATAACCCAGTTTCTGATGCGTAATTTTCTTAGTTTTCCTGATTTAGCGGCGATAGCATTGGATTTGCTTGCGAGACTTGCGGCTCGTTCCCAATCTTCTTGGGCTAAACGTACTCCGGCTAAGTTATGCCAAAGTATTGGATGCTTTGCTTTAATCCGTAAGGCTCGTTCTAAAACTGCTGCTGCTTGTTCAAATTGTTCTTTTTCATAATGTTCTTTGGCATTATTTAACAATGATTCGACTGCCGCAGTAGCATCTGTTCGTATTAAATAAGGAGAATTAGCTAAGACGTTGTTAGCCGTTATAGTTAAAATAAACAAGGTACTGAGTACTATTTTTAATGAATTCATGATATGCCTTCCTTAATAAATCTATGAAATGTTGAATTTAAAATAGATGTGTGTATATTATATACCAATCTTAACAAATATAACACTATGCTTATTTTGTTCCACATTTAAGTTTTTGCTTATCTTTTTTGGTCTTTCAAGTTTAAGATGAGGATAAATTTTTTCTATAAGGAAATCAAACTATTTATTTGATGTTTATATGATTGACTTGAATGGGAAATTGGGATAGCATGGTTTAACTAATTTTTGTTCCCAATCTTTGGTGGGCGAAGATGAAATAAGAAGAGATTGCTATTCATTATGCTAAGGCTAGATTGCAGGGGAATAGGAACCCTTATTATTGATTTTAAATGAAAAAATGGTATACTGCATTATCAGTATAACTATTCCTTGTCTCCCTACCTTTGGCAGGAGAAGAACGTTGTTATGCAAAATTGATTAAAATGGAAAAATCAGATTTCAATCTACCGATTCTTTTGGACTACATAAAAAGTGAAAATATTAGACCTGAAGATATAAAATTACAAATAATAGAAACATTTGAACCATATTTTAGAAATCATGAAAATCTTGAAAAATATTCAATACGTTTTTTAATACCTGAATGGATAAATTATTCAACACTTAGCATTAGTAATCATTATGTAGATGATATTCAACGAATAGTTGAAATATTGAATTATTTAAAAGATACAAATGCAAACAAAATTTTAGATTTATTTGTTAAGTGGTCTGATGAAATTAATAAAAGTTCTAATATTTTCTGGAGTTTTAAAAATTTAGAAACACCAAAAAATGATTTAGACTTGCATGATTTCGTGGTGGAGTGTTTGAATAATATTGGTCAAAATATTGAAGGATTAATAAAACCATATTTAAAATGGTATTTTCATATTTTTTC
>JAUCGL010000269.1 GCA_030378105.1 Candidatus Halobeggiatoa sp. HSG11
CAGGTATATTGTTATTAATTGTTCTTGCCAATCCATCATTTAATCCTTTTTTATGTTATTTATTGTTTCATATTATATATATTTGGATTAATTTTAACAAAATTTTTAGCCCTTAATTCACATTTTAACTTTAATGGTTATATTGCCACCATTGCCAGATGCGATTGCTGAAGTCATAAAACGGCCAGTTTTATTAGCTATCAATTCGTCCGCCTGCACATTAATATTGCCACCATCATTGGCATTCCTAGTGTTGGCAGATATAACACTATTTGTTACTAATAATTTGCCAGCTCGGATAGAAATAATGCCGCCAGAGCCACTGCCATCGCTAACAGTAACTACTGAACTTCTCACAGTAACATTACCAGCTTGTTTAGGTGTTGGAGATGTTACAGATATTTTATTTTGACCATCAGCAACGCTTGCTATGTTAATTCTGCCTGATGGTGCCATCATTTTACTTTTATTTATTTCTATATCCCCACCGATAAGTGAAAGTGTTTTGCCAACTGGAACAACAATACGTTTACTACCATTAACTGATAATGGAGCTGGAGAGTCAGTCAAAAAACCAAAACTTTCCACTGGTGCAACAGTCAATAAACTATCCCTCAGATTACGAACATCAAATCGTCCATTTTCTCCCAAACGTAAATAATCAGCGGTACTGGCATGAAAAGAGCCTTGTACATCTAATTTGGCATTTGGCCCAAACATAATGCCATATGGATTAAGGAAATACATATCAGCATTGGGAATTGTCGAACGGATTAAACCATCAATATTGGAAGGATTGCCGCCAGTTACCCGACTGAGGATATTTTGCACACTGTCTGGCCCATAAAAAGTGGCACTTTCCAAACTATTCAAGTTGAAGTCTTGAAAGCTGTGGAACAGATTGCCACCATGTTGTTGACCTAAGTCTGAAGTGATTTGAAACTCTGGACCGGGTAGGTTGATATTTTGACCGAGAGTGCCATCGGTGATGACTTCGGCGTTGGTTGATAGGGAAGTGACTAATATAGGTATAGTTATTAAGTATTTCATTTTATTTTTCCTTTTAAATTGTTTGAATTAGAATTCAATTTTTAACATAAGCTATTTTTTAACAGGTAAATTATTCTCAAACAAAGGCCCACCCGGCAACAAATCATCTGGTGAATTAGCAGCCCCTTCACTTGGTATAACAACAAAACTACTTAAATTCTCACCTAATCTTTGGCTACAAGGAGTTTTCATTAAATTACTGGCATCTATAACTTCATCCGATAATACAACCAAAAAACCTTCCATATCAACATCTATAGACTCAATTGCTACTTCACCATCCAAACCCAAATTGGAAGAAGCACTGATTAAACTATTTGGAGAAGTTATAAACTGCTCGGATTTAATGTGAATATTGCCACCATGTCCGGCATCAGCTTGAGCGGTTATTTGTCCTTGATTCAAAACGGTAAAATGTGGATTACTAATATCAATATTGCCACCATCTTCAATACCACTATTCACACTTGTTGTTATACTACCTTGAGTATCTAAATAAATCATATCTTTAGCGTTAATATTAATGTTACCGCCACCAGCATTCATAGCAGAAGTGTTAATTGCTCCGCCATCACTGATTATAATTTTATTAGCAGTAACATCTATATTGCCAGCAAGCCCAGCATACGACTCCAAATTGGTTGAACTATTATTAATACCGCTACGATATAAAATTCCATTATCTTGCCAGCCAGATATATTTATCGTATCTGCTATCACTTTTGCATTACCCGCATTACCACTGCCATAAGTCATACTACCAATAGTTCCACCAGCATCTAAATTAATATGTTTAGCTTGAACATAAACATTACTGGCTTGTCCACCATCTGTAGCCGGATTTGCTGAAGCAGAAGTGATATTGCTTGGATAAGGAAATTCTGGAAAGTCCAACATTTTATATGGCATTTTTGCCACACCAGAAATTGTTAAAGTATCTGAAACATTTACGATTAATTCATTAGATTGACCAGAATAAAAAGTATTTGTAGTAATTACTCCGCCATTTTCAAGTGTTATTTGACGAGCATTAATTTCAACTTGGCTGGTTTGAGCACTTCCCATACTAATACCACTAATTGATGTTGGTATTCCGGTAACTTCTTCTTGTCCATTAAGTTGGATAGTATCCGCTTGGACAAAAATATCACCACCTTGACCGGTTCCCAATGATGTCACAGAAATTGTTGCCCCCTTATCCAGTGCAATGTGTTGAGCAATAACATCTATATTGCCACTATTACCATTACTTACAGTGAGAGAAAAGGGACCTGCAGTAGAAGGCATTGTTTCAGTATTTAGTGAAATAGTTCCAACCGCTTGAAGCATATTAGCAACTTGTAAATTGACATTACCTGATTTGGCATGGCTAAAACTGCTACTACCAATATCAGCAGAATGATGTAAAATAATATTGCCTGCTTGAACATTAATATCTCCACTGGCACCTAAGTCACCTTCTCCAACAGTTATTGTATTAATATGACTACTGCCACGTATACTAAAATCAAATTCAATTCCAATTGACCGATCAAGCCTAGTTGCAATTAAATCTTCATTTATGTGTAAATTAATTTCACTTCCACGACCAGCACCATAAGTATTAGCAACAATATCAGAATCTTGCATCAACAAATTATCCACTTGAACATTGATACCTAAACCATCAAATTCACCAATTGTATGGCTACTAATTCGACTATCATTCATTTCTAACTTTTTACCACTAATATTAATTAGTCCACCAAAAGGACCACTGGTATCAATGCCAAAATTGGTTAAATTAATCGTACTTTGAGCATCTAAAATAATTTGTCCACTCGGAGCTGTTAATTGGTTAGAAAAAATATGATGGCTTGTTTCATCATAAATTGTTGATTCGGTGTTAATTAAATTAATATCACCACTAGTTAAAGATAATGCCTTAGTCGGTAAAACTTGTAAACTGCTATCTGTTACTGATATTGAAGCTGCTGAATCAGTCAAAAAACCAAAACTTTCCACTGGTGCAACTGTTAATAAACTATCATTAGGATTACGAACGTCAAACCTTCCATTTTCTCCCAGTTTCAGATAATCAGCAGTACTGGCATGAAAGCTTCCTTGAATATCTAATTGAGCATTTGGCCCAAACATAATTCCATAGGGATTAAGGAAATACATATCAGCATTGGGAATTGTTGAGCGAAGTAATCCGTCAATATTCGATGGATTACCTCCAGTGACACGACTGAGGATATTTTGAACATTATTTGGCCCAGAAAATGTTGCTGATTCTGAACTATTTAAGTTGAAATCTTGAAAGCTGTGAAAAAGATTGCCGCCGTGTTGTTGGCCTAAATTGGCTTCAATTTGAAAATCAGGGCCGGATAGATTGATATTTTGGCCGAGTGTGCCATCGGTGATGATTTCGGCGTTGGTGGATAAAGAGATGATTAATAAGGATATTGTTAGTAAATATTTCATTTTTGCCTCTTAAATTTTTGAACAAGATTATACTTATAATAGGATAAAATTTTATTAAATCAAAATTATTTAATTTAAAATCCTATCCATCCTTTAATCTTGTTCAAAAATGTTTACAAGTTGAGAAAGCTAACTTTTCACCAATTTTTTTGGAAATAGTTTTAACTTTTTTATCAACTTCAGGTAAGTAGGTTGATGGGTGATAATCATAAGGGGTTTGAGGACTACCATTGATTTTCTGTACAAAAAAGCTACTACCTCGCATACTACATGGTTGCTTTATTAAGCTACTTGCTTCCACCGTTTCATCTGATAATACAACTAAAAAACCTTCCATATCAATATCAAGCGATTCAATATTAACCTCTCCATCCAAGCCCAGATTTGAAGAAGCACTGATTAAACTATCTGGAGAAGTTACGAATTGCTCAGATTTAATATGAATGTCACCACCATGCCCAGCATCAGCTTGGGCTTTGATTTGGCCTTGATTTAATACTACGAAAGTTGGATTTTCAATAGTAATATTACCACCATTACCTTTCCCAGCATATACACTGGTTGTTATTTCGCCTTCTTGCAAATAAAGTAAATTTGGTATATCAATGGTAATATTACCCCCTGAGCCATTTTTACTATCTGTTGTAATACGACCATGACCATTTAGTTTAATACTATTGGCTTGAATGAAAATAGTACCAGCCATTCCAGCATCAGGTTGTTTACTTGATGAAGCAGTTATAATACGGGGAAGAATACTCGTATCTTTAATACGATCTGGAAGCAAAGTTGAATCTTCAAGATTCCTATGAATGGTCAAATCGCCAGATAAATTAATTTGAATATTTCCACCAGCACCACTTCCTCTAGTTGAGCTAGTAATTGAAGTATTTTCACGTCCTAACGTATCCAATAAAGCCATATCTTCTATATCGGTTAAAGTTAATTGTTCAGCTTTTATGCTAATATGTCCAGCATTAGCTCTAGTAGACCCCGATGTTATGATTCCTCCTTCTTTCATATCAATTCGACCTGCTTCTATTTTGATATTGCCACCATCGCCATTATTTGGATAATCAATACCAAAATTGCTTAAAAGTGATGAGCCTGAAAAAGAATTGCTGACAAAACCACTGGGAAGGGAAGCATTGTCAAAACCAAAAGCTTTTTCTATTGCTGCTTTGGATATTATTAAGGAATCGTATACCTTGACGTTAATGTTAGCACCGTCTTTAGGACCAAAAGTAAGTGTACCAACTTCAGCACCGTTTACTAGTTTTATTTGATTGGCTTCTAAGTTAATTGAGCCAGTATTGTTTTTTTTTATGGCAGAATTAATACTAATAACCACACTGAAAATACCACTTGGTGTCCCGAGTTCTGGAATAAATTTGCCTGACATTGATAAAGTATCCGCCTGAATAAAAACTATGCCAGTATCACCAAGGTGATAATTATTTGCAGCGATAAAAAATCCGTTGCTTGCATTTATATGTTTAGCATGTATTTTTATCGTACCACCTTGTCCAACATTTCTTGATTCTGCTTGAATTCCCGCATAGTTCTTTCCGCCTTGCATAACGAAATTATCTACTTGAATATCAATAAGTCCACCCTTTTGATTGCCTAAATTTTGGTTTTCAATATGACTACTATGAAATTCAAATTGCCCACCCCGAATAAAAATATTACCATTTTCACCATTCACATTAATATCAGTTTTGTCAACGACAATTTTGCCACCTTGCATATTGGCACTTAAATCTATACTTGATTCTGTGGGTTTTACTTCGCCTTTACCGGCTACACTAACTAAATTAATTCGCCCAGATTGAGCGAGCAATTGATTGGAATATAGCGGGATTGATATTGGTATTATTGGATAAGCAATGGTATTAAATTGTTGTTCGCCAGCTTCATCGAAAACTAATTGACCATTTAATGATAAATCGCCTCCTATCAATGATAATGTATGATAATCAGGAACCGATAATTGACTATCTTGAGCTATTATTTTAGCCGCTGAATCAGTCAAAAAACCAAAACTTTCCACTGGAGCCACAGTCAACAAACTATCACTCGGAGAACGTGCATCAAACCGTCCATTTTCTCCCAAACGTAAATAATCGGCGGTACTGGCATGAAAAGAACCTTGTATATCTAATTGAGCATTTGGGCCAAACATAATTCCATACGGATTCAAAAAATAGAAATTTGCATTGGGAATTGTGGAACGAATCAAGCCATCAATGTTGGAGGAATTGCCGCCCGTTACCCGACTGAGGATATTTTGCACTGAATTTGGCCCAGAAAATGTTGCTGATTCTGAACTGTTTAAGTTGAAATCGTGAAAGCTGTGGAAGAGGTTGCCGCCGTGTTGTTGGCCCAAGTCAGCTCCAATTTGAAAATCAGGACCGGGTAGATTGATATTTTGGCTAAGTGTGCCATCTGTGATGATTTCGGCATTGGTGGATAAAGAGATGATTAATAAAGATGCTATTGGTAGATATTTCATTTATTTTCCTCTTTTATCAGAATCAGGATTAATATAATTATAGGATTTTCAGAATAAATTCACAAGCTTATTTTGTTTTATCCTGTCTATCCTTTAATCCTGATTCAGACAATCATTTTTTACAAGTTGAGAAAGCTAGTTTCTCACCAGTTTTTTTTGGAAACTATTTTAACTTTTTTGTCAATTTCAGGTAAGTAGGTTGATAATCGTAAGGAGTTTGAGGACTATCATTGATTTTTTGAACTGTGAAACTGCTACCTCGCATACTACATGGCTGTTTCATCTGGTAATACAACTAATCTGGAGGATTATCAACTTTTTATCTATTATCCTGCATTATGTATAATTTTACTTTCTAGTAACTTGTTTACTTGCCAGTGCCTGAATAACTTTATCTTTTGGACCAATCGCAACTATTTGTCCAGCATCCATAACGATTAAACTATCCACTAGCGATAACAATGAAGTTCTATGAGTAACTAATAATAAAGTTTTATCAGTCAAATTTAATCGGTTTTTAAACATCTCTTCAGCATTGTTATCCATTGCATTAGTTGGCTCATCAAACAACAATATTTGTGGTTCAAGTAACAATGCTCTTGCCAATCCAATCATTTGTCGTTGACCGCCAGACAGACCAACTCCACGCTCTCCAACTGGCATATCAAAACCTAATGGATGCTGATTAGTAAATTCCGTTACTCCTGCCAATTCAGCAGCTTGCAACATAATTTTATCTTCAACATGAGTTGCTCCCATCACAATATTGTCTTTCACATTGCCATAAAACAATTCAACTTCTTGCGGAACATAACCGATTTGTCGGCGTAATTCGGCTGGATCGATTTGTTGACTATCAATTCCATCCAGCAAAATTTTACCATTATCAGGTTGATAAAGCTTAAGAATTAACTTGGCTAAGGTACTTTTACCAGAACCTATGCGACCAATTATACCTATTTTCTGTCCTGCTGCTATTTTAAAACTTACTTTGTTAATAGCTGGAATATCTTGATAACTAAAGGTTACTTGATTAAATTCAATATTGCCCTGTAATTTTGGTCGATTCAAAAACTGCCGTTTAACTGGCCGCTCAACCGGAGTTTGCATAATTTGATTCAATGCTTGTAAAGCCGCTACCGAATGATGATAACGAGTTAATAAACTGGCAATTTGAGTCATTGGGGCTAAAGCACGACTGGTTAAAATACTGCAAGCAATCAATGCCCCCATTGTCAGCTCACCTTCCACTATCAAATATACTCCATAGACTACCACTATGACAGTTGCCATTTGCTGTATAAATAGGGAAAAATTTACTGAAATTGCTGATAATAAACGTGATTTTAATGAAGATTGAGATATTTCTAAAATCAATTGCTCCCAATTTTTCTGCATTTGGCTTTCAGCACCAGTTGTTTTGATGGTTTCCATAGCGGTTAAAATTTCCACCAACATGGCATGTTTTTGAGTGCTGGCTCGAAAAGTTTGCTTAATGACTTTGTACAATGGAAACTGAATTAAGATACTAAAAATAATAATTATTGGCATGATATACAAAGGAATTTGGGCTAATTCACTATGTAAAGTCCAAATAATTGCTATGAATAACAATGCAAACGGTATATCAATCAAAGTTGCCAAGGTGGTTGAGGTAAAAAAATCACGAAAGCTTTCAAATTCATGCAGATGATTGGCAAACGCTCCCACTGAATTTGGATGCGAAGCTCGCTGAGTTCCCAAAACCTGTTCAAAAATCATACTAGCCAATTTAATATCAGTTTTTTTACCAGCAATATCAATAAAATAACCTCGTATAGTTCGAATAATCAAATCAAATCCAAAAACTATAGCCACTCCGATTGCTAATACCCATAAAGTTTCTATCGCATGGTTAGGAACAACTCGGTCGTACACATTCATAACGAATAAAGGTGACGCAAGAGCAAACAAGTTGGTTAATGCTGATGCTACCATAACTTCGGTATAA
Source organism: Candidatus Halobeggiatoa sp. HSG11 (assembly GCA_030378105.1). Classification (GTDB taxonomy): domain Bacteria; phylum Pseudomonadota; class Gammaproteobacteria; order Beggiatoales; family Beggiatoaceae; genus DRQV01. The sequence goes on from JAUCGL010000269.1 coordinate 8,022, forward strand.
ATTGGCCAAGATTTGGCTAAAGTTCCCCAAAACCAATTGACTGGCTTGGTACTTGTATCTTCACTACGGGAATCAAGTTTATAAATTGGCTGGGATAATAAGGCATTGCCTGTGTAATTGGCTATTAAATCACGGTTGGAAATTTCTACTGTTTTTTCGCTATTTGACGGTAAAATGATTTTGCTGATTTGATTGGAATATTCAATTAATACACAGGCTTGATTATCTTTTAATAATAATACTGCTGGCAATTTTAATTTAGCCAATTTAACTTGTTTATTTAATTCAGTGGTTAAATCGGCTCGTTCTGAAGCACGGATAAATAATTCTGGAGTGAAGTTTTGTAAAGGTAATCCGGCTCGAAGGGATTCAGCAGAAAAAGGGTTGTTATATAATTTGGTTAAAATGACTAAGCATTGTAGCAAAGGGTCATTTTGCCAATAGTTATAGTTTGTCACAACGGAATCTAAACTCAAATTTTGATGTCCTTTTCAGCTTTTGTCAGAATATAATGTAGGTTGATTTATAGCAATTATTAATTATTAATTAAATTCTATAAAAATATCAATTATTTATTTTGTATTACTGTAATCTATTTAATCGGGAA
>JAUCGL010000189.1 GCA_030378105.1 Candidatus Halobeggiatoa sp. HSG11
TATTGAAGGTTGTTTGTTTTACCGATTCAGAAAAACTTGGATTTTTTCCATAAAATATGTTTTTTCTTGTCAAACTATTTTTAATCTTTTTAACTATTTAGCTTGACAAGCAACAGAGTATCTACGAATTATAATTTATTAATCAGACATATACGGCTTACGAGTTTAAATACTTGTGTATAACGATGAGGTGTCAACCATTAGTTATTTAGGGAAGATGTCTAATCAAAAAATGGGAAATTTTAAGACAGAATAAAAGCTGTTTTTCGACAGATCATGCTTCGTTAGCCTGATCTACATTGGTAATATAAGGAAAATACATACTAACTTGATAAGTATTTTCGTATTGTGAAGTAATTAATTTTGCTGGAGAATTATAAAAAAATTGTAACCGTTGCCGAATGTTTTGTTGAGCAATATGATTACCGTATTGATGAGGTGTAAAGGGAATAGGATTAGTTATGGTAATGGTTATATATTGATGTTGCAAAATACCAGTGATATTAATAGTTCCACCCTTTGCCAATGGTTGAATACCATGATAAACCGCATTTTCTAATAAAGGTTGCAAAGATAAAGGTGGCAAACAAGCATCTTGTGGAATTTTGTCAATATCCCAAATGACTTGTAAGCGTTTTTCAAATCGAAGTTTCTCAATACTCAAATACTGTTGGCATAAAATTAACTCTTTTTGTAGAGTTGTATACTCACTATCAGTTAAACTAGCTCGAAATAAATCAGCAAAATCCTCTACTACTCGTTCCGCTTTATCCGGCTGAAAACGAATCAGGCCAGCAATTGTATTCATACTATTAAATAAAAAATGGGGGCGAATTCGAGCTTGCAGAGATTGAACACGAGCGGTTGCAAGAGCTTTAGTCTTATTTTTCCACTGGTATTGAATATAAAAATAACGCAATACTATCGCACTGATAATAGCACTTATAATAAGATTACGGCTTAAGAATAGCAGATATTGAGAGGTTGATTCTGTGCCTTGAAAAGAAGCATTAATCCACCACATGAACTCACTGACCAGATAAGTTATCAATAAAATGGTGAAATAGCTAACTATACCTATAGAAATATTGTTATGTAGTAGGCGTTGCACCCCACATAACGCAACCATGCTAAGTAATGAAATCCATTGCATAAACAAAGATGTCATTGCTAAATCGGTAAGTAAATTATTCTTTATATAATTCCACTCATATCCAATTTTGCCAAGCGGTGTTAACACAAATATAAAAGCCAGTAGTTCAGTGACAAGCACTACTAAAAATACTGTGTAAACATCGTAAAAATTTGGCAAAAATGAGTTAGGTTTTTTGTTAAAAATCCTTAAGATTTGGTTCAGACTTTTGTACCTTGTTAATATTGACAACAAAAGGGGAAGATGGATTAGTGTTATCTATTTTAGCAATAACACACCATTTACCTTTTTCCTTAGAATCTAAAGGTACTTCAATACTTTCATCATCTGTTTCTACTATTACTTTACCATCATAATTAGCAAAAGTGTCACCCATAGATAAGAAAGCAAATTTACGATAAATATTAGTTACAATTAAGATAGACTCAACATGAGACAAAGATTTAATTGTAATATTTTCTTCATTTTCCCCACCAGTATCATCAACACCAGCATCTTCATCTAATTCAATACAAGGAGGCTTATACAAACCGCCTTGATTATCATAGTAAATATGCCCACACAAACCTTCTTTGGTTTTATAAAAAGCATGTAAATCTAAATCGACTGGTTTGGTCCAACTCAGTTTAGCGTTAATTTTCGATGATTTGGTTATTTTAGCCTTATCTCCGGGATTTTTTAAAGTACGAGACATCTCACTCCGGTTTCTTTAAATATTGAATTTATTATGTTGAATGTCGGGCTACATTATTATATTCAACAATCTAACCCGACTCACAACTTAATGGTTTTGCTTTTTATTAAGCATTAATCAGCCTTTACGAGCATTAGCAAAAGCTTCGGCCATTATGCTACCAGCAAACATTTGAGAAGATTGCTGTTGTTTATTAACCATTTTTTCAAGCTCACCATTACTATTACGAGTTGGTTTTCTAGTTTTACGAGGCTTAGTTGGCTTCTTTGGTTTACGTTTTTTCTTAGGAGCTGCTGGCCCAGTTTTACTACCTAAACACATGGTTAAAGCCACTCTACGACGTTTCAAGTCAATTTCTAACACTTTAACTGTTATCACATCACCGGCTTTGACCACATCACGAGGGTCTTTAACATAAGTTTCTGATAAAGCAGAAATATGCACTAAACCATCATGGTGTACTCCAATATCAATGAAAGCACCAAAATTGGTAACGTTGGTTACTACTCCTTCCAAAACCATATCAGCTTCAAGGTCTTTAAGGTCTTCAATACCTTCCTTAAAGTTAGGAGTTTTAAATTCAGGTCTTGGATCACGACCGGGCTTTTCCAGTTCTTTTAAAATATCACTTATTGTTGGAACTCCAAAAGTATCATCAGTATAATCTTTTGGATCAAGACCATGTAAAAGTTCCACATTACCTATTAAACCATCAATCTGCTTTTCAGTTTTAGCAATAATACGTTCCACTATTGAATAAGCTTCTGGATGCACCGAAGAAACATCAAGTGGATTATCGCCATTCATAACTCGTAAAAAACCAGCCGCCTGCTCAAAGCTTTTTTCACCCATGCGTGGAACTTGTTTTAAAGCTTCTCGATTAGGAAACGCTCCATGTTCATCACGATATTCAACTATATTACGAGCCAAACCATTATTAAGTCCAGAAACTCTACTCAATAAAGAATAAGAAGCAGTGTTTAAATCTACACCAACCAAGTTAACACAATCTTCAACGACCCCATCCAAACTACGAGCTAAATGACGTTTATTGACATCATGCTGATATTGCCCAACTCCGATGGATTTCGGTTCTATCTTAACTAATTCTGCTAGTGGGTCTTGTAAACGGCGAGCGATTGAAACTGCACCACGCATTGATACATCTAAATCTGGAAACTCAGCAGCCGCAGTTTTAGAAGCTGAATATACCGATGCTCCTGCTTCAGAAACTACCAATTTATATAGATTTAAATCAACATGTTTTTTTATTAAATCAGTAACTAATCTATCAGTTTCCCGAGAACCAGTTCCATTGCCAATACTGATCAAATCAACTTCATATTTTTGAGCTAATTCAGTCAATTTATCCAAAGATTCTTGCCAACGTTTTCTTGGAGCATGAGGGTAAATAGCAACTGTTTCTAGTAATTTACCGGTTTTATCTACAATGGCAATCTTAACTCCAGTCCGTATACCTGGGTCTAATCCCATAGTTACACGAGGACCAGCTGGAGCTGCTAATAACAAATCTTGTAAGTTACTTGAAAATACTTTAATTGCTTCATCTTCTGCGGATTCTCTGACTCGCATCAATAGTTGAGCATCTAAATGAGAACGAATTTTAAACCGCCAAGCAGAACGAACTGTTTCTATTAGCCAACTATCAGCAGCACGTTCTTGGTCAGAAATGTTGAAAGCTTTAGCAATCCTTCCTTCACAATAACTTAAAATAGCATCATCATTTGCTTCTTTATCAAGCGATAAATTTAGTTGCAATATTCCAGACTTACGGCCTCTAAACATTGCCAAAGCTCGATGTGAAGGAACTTTTTTAAGTGGCTCATGATAATCGAAATAGTCAGAAAATTTAGTACCTTTGTCTTCCTTGCCATCTTGTACTTTAGCATTGAAGGTAGCATTTTTCCATAAATATTCTCGTAATTCATCCAGTAACTTGGCACTTTCTGCAAAAGTTTCTATCAAAATCTGTCTAGCACCTTCTAAAGCTTTTTGGACATCTTTAATTTCATCATTAACAAATTCGGTAGCAACTTCTTCAGGAACTAAAGTTGGGTCTTCAAGTAATTTTAATGCTAATGGTTCTAAACCGGCTTCTTTAGCTAGTTTTGCTTTAGAATGCCGCTTAGGTTTATAAGGCAAATACAAATCTTCCAAACGAGCTTTAGTATCTGCTTTTTTAATAGTTGTTTCAAGTTCTGGGGTAAGTTTGTCTTGTTCTCGAATGTTATCCAGAATCACCGTGCGGCGTTCATCTAACTCTCGCAAATAATACAAACGTTCCTCTAATTTACGCAATTGCGTATCATCAAGTCCGTTAGTGACTTCTTTGCGGTAACGAGCGATAAATGGTACTGTCGCACCGTCATCAAGTAACATAATTGCTGTTTGGACTTGACTCTCTTGGATTCCAAGTTCCTCAGCAATTCGCTGAACAATGGTCTTCATAATTAATATAACTTAACCTCTGTGATATATTGAGGTGGGTTAAACTGCCCACGATTTTGTTAATCAATTGTGAGCTGCTGCCCACCTGTGTTTAAAACTTTAAATTTTTTTATATGCTAGTTTTATCAGCACGATACCTACGATAAGCATGGGAATAGTTAATATCTGTCCCATTGTCATCCATTCAAAAGCGATAAAACCTAACTGATAATCTGGTTCGCGGACAAATTCTATTAAAAAACGAAATGCCCCATAAAATATTAAAAATAAACCAGATATTGCCATTGTCGGTTTAGGCCGTCTAGAAAATAGCCATAAAATAATAAATAAAACTAGTCCTTCAAGAAATGCTTGGTAGAGTTGGGATGGATGACGTGGAACATCGTCAATAAAGGGAAATACCATTCCCCAAGGTACATCAGTGTGGCGACCCCATAATTCACCATTAATAAAATTACCAATTCGACCAGCTCCTAAACCAAGTGGGATAAGAGGAGCTATAAAATCAGTTATTTTGAAAAATGGTAAGTTAAGCTTCCGAGCATATAACCAAACAGCTATCAAAACTCCAACAAATCCACCATGAAATGACATTCCCCCTTGCCAAACTTTAAAAATATTTAATGGTTCTGCTATGTAACTATTCAGATCATAGAATAAAACATAACCAATTCGTCCTCCTAATACAACTCCAATTGCGGCATAAAAAATTAAATCACTTAATTGTTCTGAGGTAAATAAATCATTCTGTTGTAACCGTCGGTTTCCAAGCCACCAAGCCGAACCAAAACCAATTAAATACATCATTCCATACCAATGTATTTTTAATGGGCCTATTTGTAATAAGATGGGATCGATATCTGGATAAATCAGCATAGTTGTTTTTAATCCTTAGTTAAAATCTTATATTTAAGACTTAAAACTTAATCTGAAGCCTTTGATGTCAATTAAGAATTAATAGTTGTATTTTTAAAAAATTTATTTACTGTCGGTAATTGGCGGCGGCTAACTTCTAATGTCTCTGAGACATCTTTAAGCCGAATATGAAAATGACCATTTTTTTCTTTGACTAAAGCTTCAATTTGATAGATCGAGATTAAAAAACGGCGATGAATACGTAAAAACTGGTTAGCAAATTCTTGTTCTAAATCTTTCAAAGTTTCATTAATTAAAATTTCCCCATTTTGCCAACGTAACATTGTATAGTTCTCTTGAGCTAGAAAATAATAAATTTTATTAACTGCAATCAAAGATTTTTCACCTCGTTTGAAATAGCTTATATGAGTACGAGCAGTTGGAAGATTCGGAAGGAAATTATAGGCACGTTTGAGAGCTTGTTCAAGGCGTTCTTTGCGAATTGGTTTAACTAAATAATCTATTGCTTGATGTTCAAACGCTTCTAAAGCGTGCTGACTATAGGCAGTAGTAAAAATAATAATTGTTGAAATAAGCTGTTTTGCTATTTGCATACCATCTATTTCTGGTAAATGAATATCTAGTAACACGACATCAGGTTGATATAACTCATAAAGTAGCAGTGCATCTTTACCATTATCAGCTTCTGCAACTACTGTAGCTATACCAATTTCATCCACTAAAGCTCGTAAACGTTTGCGTGCTAAAGGTTCATCATCGACTATGATTACTTTTATCATTGGCCTTAAGCCATTTGAAATGAATGTTAATTTATGATTATAATACTATTATCTATTTTTGGCAAGGATGATGGTTTATAAAATTCATTAAGTTAAGGAAATTTTTTTGGAGTTCAAAGCTTCAACTTTGGATTATTTATATTAAAATTAAACATTTTCAAAGCGTAAAAATTTTGGACTCCAAGTATTAACTTATAGAATATGTATGAAATAACTTAATCAATTTTTGGAGTTGCAAGGTCTTCTTGCAAATTTTAAACAAGGAAACCTTGTACTTCGATTAAGATTCCATTACCTCAAATTTTAAAATTTCTGGCTGCAATTTAGATAAAGGTATTGAATTAATAAAATTATACAGTGCCAATGCCAATGGTTCACGTTTTAATTGTAAAGAACGTTCTACTGCCAACATTGCGGCTTCCAAATTGCCTACCTGCAATTGATACAATGCTTGTTTTAATTGGTTTTTAACTTGCTGCTCAATAGCTAATAGAGTTGTTAAATCAGCACCACAACGAGAACAAATATTATCTTTAAAACGCCCTTTGCAAATTGAACAACGTTCCATTATGATTCCAAATAATAAATAATATCAGATAGTTGCTCTATTGGTTCATCTAAGGCTGCAAAATCTTTTGCAGTAAGAGCATCATTAATAGCTTCAATCATATCCACTATGTCCTCTTTATCTTCGGCTGAAGCATTATCCAACAATCGTTCCGCTTTTTCTACTAGAGCTTTAGCCTGTACAACTACTTTATTACTTGCAGTTTCTTCGGTGGTTTCTACAACTTTTTCACCAAAAATTTCCTGAATTCGTTGTTTAGCCTGTTCCATTTCATCTTCTTCAAATCGAGAAATGGCATTGTCTATCGTAATTGATTTTTTCAGGCCAGTATTTTTTTCGATTGCCGATACGTTTAAAATTCCATTTAAATCAAGTTCTAGTTTAAGTAAAATAGGGCTATTAGCCGGTGCTCTACTTAAACCTTCAATTGAGAATTCACCAATTTGAATATTGTTCAGAGCATCTTCGTCTTCACCTTGAAAAACTTGTACTTCAACAATTTTTTGGTTGTCAACCATTGTAAAAAACAACTCGGTTTTAGACAGTGGCAACGGACTGTTTTTATGAATAATTGGTACATACATGTGAGGATAAAATTCACCGTTTAATTCTCCAATTGCACTTGTACCATAGGTATAGGGAGTTATATCTACCAAAACTGCGGAACCAGAAATCTTTTCTCCAGCGATGATAGCTGCTTGAATTGCTGCTCCAGCAGCAACGCATAGATCAGGGTTGATTTCACTCCTTGGTTGTTTTTGAAATTCTGTTTGTAAACGCTGACTTATAACAGGAGTTCTGGTGCTACCACCAACTAATAAAATTTCATCAATATCGGAAGCTGTCAAATCAGCACCATTAAGAGCAACATGAATTGCTTCCAAAGTTTCATCAATATAATCTTCGATCATTTCCTCGTAATCTTCACGAGCTAATTCCAAAGATAGATTGATTTGCTTGCCCTGATGCTCATGCAAATATTCTTCTTCAATCATTGCAAATGGTTGGTCAGATAATATGCGTTTAGCAGTTTCAGCAGCCCGATTTATCCTAGCCATCGCTTTCCGTGATTCACGAATATCAACGGAAAATTGTTCTTGAATATGTTTTACAATATACTCGGCTATTTTTTGGTCAAAATCATCACCACCTAATTTATTGTTACCGTGACTAGCAACTACTTCTACCACATCATCTTCGATGTTGACAACAGAAACATCAAAAGTTCCACCACCTAAGTCATAAACTAAAATATGTTTTTGTTCTTGATTTTCAGCTTCATATGACAAAGCGGCAGCAGTTGGCTCATTGATCATCCGTACTACTTCTAAACCAGCAATTTCACCAGCTTCACGAGTTGCTTGACGTTGAGAATCAGAAAAATAGGCTGGAACTGTAATAACTGCTTTGGTAACTGGCTTATTTAAATAATTCTCAGATATAGTTTTGAGTCGTTTCAGAATAATGGCGGAAATTTCTTGTGGAGTATAAGATTTTCCGGCCATTTCTACCGTATTTTCTTCTCCCATCTTACGTTTTATAGATTTAATGGTTTTTTCTGGGTATAAGACATATTGATTTTTAGCCGGTTCACCTACCAGAATTTCATCATCGTCACTTATTCCTACAAAAGATGGTAAAATTTCGTGGCCAGCATCTTTAATAATCGTAACTTTACCATTTTCAACAATTGCTATTTCTGAATTAGTTGTTCCTAAGTCAATTCCAACAATTATTTCATGTTCCATATTAATTGTTCCAATTTAAAAAATTTGATTTTAAGTATAGCATCGTTTTTTAAGAAAGTAATTTATAATGTTAAATTGGAGAACATTTTAATGTAGATCGGTAGTCCATATAAACCAATGCAGTTCTTATTAACTAAACAACCACCCGCTAAAAGACGGGTGGGTTAGAGAGAATGGCGACTGAAAGTCGGGATACAGGGCGAATAGCCCTGTTAATTTGGTGATTCTCCATCTTCTGTTTTAAAATTATCACTGGG
>JAUCGL010000190.1 GCA_030378105.1 Candidatus Halobeggiatoa sp. HSG11
AATGATGGAGCTGTTTTAAAATTAAAGTTAAAAAATAAAGAATCATTGATTTTATTATCTTCATTAGGCGAGGGGATTAATAGGTATATTGCTATTCTATGTGCTATTTGGGCGAGTAAAGACGGTTTTTTATTCATAGATGAAATAGAAAATGGAATCCATTATACAAACTATAAAAAGTTATGGAAAATAATTTTTCAAGTTAGTATTGATGCTAACTGTCAAATATTTGCTACTTCCCACTCTAAAGAATGTATTGAAGCTTTTAATAAAGTCCAATTTGAACAAAAGGGTGGAGTATATTTTGAACTTTATAATAATGTTAAGAAAGATATTATTGCTGTTTCATGTCGAGATAAAGAACAGTTAAAATATTCTTTAACTCATGAAGGAGAATTTTAGGTAATTGGAAGGTGATTAAGGATGTTATAGGACTTACGCATTGATAAAAGCTAGAAAATATTATTTTTTTATAAGTTATAACTTACTTATTGTTCCCAAACTCCTGTTTGGGAACACAATGCTGTTAAAGCTCTGCTTTGAATTGAGGTAAAATATATCATTGTTAACGACGAAGCGGAGCTTCTTGGCAGTACTTCCCAAACTAGAGTTTGGGAACGATATTTCGATATTTAACGGTTTCATTTCAAATGATCCAGAAAATTGGAAAATTGCTAATGGTATATTATATGAGGCTGTAGATTATTGGAAAAAACAAAAAAACCAATGATAATTATATTTTTATAGATGGAAATTCTAACTTAATCTTGAAGACGGACTTTTAGGTCGATCAAGAATGATGATATATTGAATTTTGAAAACAATACATTGAATGAACTTAAAAACTTTTTAAACCTATTAAAAACTGTATAATAATTTATGATTTTTTCAAATTTATTAAAACCTAAATGGCAACATCGGAATCCTGAAGTTCGCCAGTTAGAAGTCGAAAATTTAGATGACCCAAATATTTTACATCAGATAGCACGAAATGATGGAGTAGTCTCGGTACGACAAACCGCAATCCGTAAAATAACTGAACTAGATATTTTAAGTGAAATATCCCAACAAGATATTGATGATTCTGTACAAGAACTTGCCAAACAACGTTTAAAACAACTTATCTGTTGTCGTCAAAAAGACAATTGTCCAGCTCTTGAAAACCGGTTAAATTGGATAAAAAAAGCCAATGATACTGAATTACTTGCTTATGTTGCAGAAAATGCTCCAGAAGTTGACTTACGTCTGACAGTAATTAATAAAATTAACCGCGAAGGTTTATTGGGAGATATTGCCGTTAAAGATACTTCCAGTGAAGTTAGGTTAGCGGCTGTCGCCAAATTAACTCAAAAATCTACCTTAGAACGAGTTGTTAAAGCAGCCCGAAATCGTGATAAAAAAGTTAGTAAAATCGCTAAAGAAAAATTGGATGCTGTGATTGAAGAACAAGAACGTCCAGCAAAAATTCTGGCTGAAGGTAAAACAATATGTAGCAAACTAGAATCTTTACAACGGCGTTTAAAATCAGAAAAATATCAACTTCAAGATGTTGCAAATCCATTAAAAACTGATCAAACTGAATTTCACCGTTTGCAGGAACGTTGGCAGGTAATAGTAGCTGATATTGATGATGAATTAAAAACTGATTTTAATAAGCTACAATCTGCAATAACAACCTCACTTGATGCTCATCAACATACCTTAACTGCTTTACAAAAACGTGAAAAAGCTCGAATACCATTACGGCTTGCTAAACAGGAATTATGTGATAAAGCAGAAGCATTATTGATAGAGTTGAAAAATTATCAATATGGTAAAGATACAACTGCTCTTGAACAACGTTTTGAAGCTTTAAAACAACAATGGACAAAAGCCAAACCATTGGATATAGAAACAGAGGAAAAAAATTGGCAAGAACGTTTTACTCGTTTATCTCAGTCTATTCAAAAACGCCAACACAAATCACAAGAATATCACAAAACTGTAGCTCAATTGCAGAATATTTGTGAACAAGGCGACAAACTAACGAATAACGAAATTATTAAAGCTGAGAAAGTTAAAAACTTGCAATCTAAGTGGAATAAAATTTCACAACCAGATGATTCTTTATTAGTTTTTACCGAATTAAATCAACGTTTTTCTAGTTTGATAGAAATTTTACAAGCTCATCTACAACAACAGAAAAAACAAAGCAATGAGAAAAGTCAGCAACTTGAAAAGCTGTTAATTGAACTTGAAACAGCAGCAGAAGCCGGTGAATTAAAAACTGCCCTACCTTTGGAAAAACAAGCTCGCCAGCTAATCAATGAAATTGGTAATTTATCTTCCGCAAAAAATAAATCTATAGAAAAACGTTTACGTAATTGTAGTGACAAGATAGGTAAATTACGCAGTTGGCAGAATTGGAGTGGTGAACAGGGGCGAGAAAACTTATGTCAACAAGTAGAAGATTTACTTACTAAAGATGACAAACCATCCGAATTAATGCGTTTAGCTGGAAAAGCTCAAGGAGAATGGAAACAACTTGGTTCGTCTGGTTATTCACCTGAGCTTTGGAAACAATTCGACAAAGCTTGCCAAAATATTTATAGACATTATCGAGAACATTTATGTTTAGAAATGGAACAACTATGTGAAAATTTGCCAGAACCTGAAACATCTGCCAATCAAGTACGTAAAGCTCAGGCAGATTGGAAACAACTTGGAAGTCAAGGCAATTCACAAGAATTATGGGAACGGTTTAATAAAGCTTGTCAAGTTGCTTACGAACCTTGTAAAGCTCATTTTGATAAAAAAGCCAATGAACGGCAGCAAAATTTGTTAAAGAGACAAGAATCATGTGAACAATTAGAAGCTTTTATTGCTAACATTAATTGGGATGCTCCAAATTGGAAAGAAGTGCGACGTTTTTGTAATAATTTGGAAAACGATTGGCGAACAATAGGAGTGACAAATCGTAAGGATAAAAAACTTATCCAACAACGTTTTACAGATTCTGTTAATTTAATAAAATCTCATTTACAAACTGAATATCAACGTAATTGTAGTGAACGATTGTTGCTGTTATATCAAGTTGAAAATATTGCACATGAACTAACTGATTTGATAGCCAAACATACTGATGATGACAAATCTGTTGGAATTATCAAAGAAAAAACTGATGCCGCCATCAATGAAGCTAAAAAATTGCAAGAGCAATGGAAACAAACAGCTACTGTTCCGGGTACCAATCGAATTGAACATGAATTTTGGGAAGCATTTCGTGGTGCTTGTGATGCAATATTTGATCATCGTAAACAGCAACAAGAACTAACCAAAAAACAACGGCAAAATTATTTAGAAGCAAGAATTGCCCTATGTGAGAAAATTGAAGCTTTGGTTAATGATGATGAAAATATTCAGACTATTCCAACTCAATTGAAAAAACTACAAGAGGAATGGCGACATTTACGAGCAGAGTATTTTGATAAAGCTGATGTTCATAAAAAATCCAAAGATGCGATAGAAGATCGATTTAGAAAATCGGGTAAGCATGTTTTGGCTCACCATCAAAGCTATTTGGCTTTAGAACGTAGGAAACAATTGGATTTATTGAAGCAAAAAGTTGGTTTTTGTGTTGAATTGGAAAAAGAAGGAGAGCATGACAAAATTGCTGCTATCCAAAGTTCTTGGGATGAATTGTCGAAATTAGATAAATCTGAATTAGAACTTAAAGTAGAACAACGTTTTCAGGCAATATGTGATGCTATTGAAGATGGTAAAACTGTTGGTACAGAAAGCAATGTTGAAATAAAGGAAACATTATGTATCCGCATGGAAATTCTGGCAGGAATAGAATCGCCTTTAGAGGCACATGGAGCAAGGTTAGCTTATCAAGTAGGGCGTTTATCAGCCGCTATGAATGGTACAACAACAGATGTTATTTCTGAGCCTCAACTTGAAGCTGAAGAAATAGAATGGGATTGGTATTCTATCGGTGCTGTTCCATGTGATAAAACTCAACCCTTAGAACAACGTTTTAATCGGGCAACTGCGGCATTTTATGCAGGAATAACTTGAGAAAAACAAAATTATGAAAAAACCTCTGAAATGGGGTGGTATATTCTTGATAATTGCTATATGTTTGGCAATCTGGCAATTTGATCGAGAACATGATGCTAGTGCTTGGGTAGCTCATAATTTATTGCACACTGCATGGGTGCGAACTCAAAGCAGTGGTCGTCAAGTTGAGCCTTGGCCTTGGGCAAATACTTGGCCTCTAGCACGAGTGTCTGTACCACGTTTAAAGCTGGAAAGAATAGTGCTTTCTAATGCAGATAATGGTATGTCTGCTTTTGCGTTGGGGCATTCTAAAACAAGTGTTTTACCCGGAGAATTTGGTAACAGCGTATTAAACATTATACATCGCAATACTTTATCAAAATTTTTACAAGTATTGAAGTTAGGAGATACGCTAGTGCTAGAGTCTATACATAGCGGACGCTGGCATTATCAAATATCTGCTATTTATATCGTGGGTAAAACTGAAACTAATTTAGTTGAACCAAGTTTAAATAGACGCTTAACTTTAGTTAGTTGTTATCCATGTGATAATACAAATACTCAGCGTTATGTTGTAGTTGCTGAAGAAGTTGAAAGAGTTATATCAATTGTTGCTAAACCTTAAATTTTACCTTAAGGAATGTGTATGAGAAATAACTTATGGAGTTGCAAGGTCTTCTTACAAATTGAAACAAGGGAACCTTGTATTCTGTATATTATTTTATGCACGTTCCTTAACTTAAGCTGACAAATCAACCAACTGACATCCATCCGGATAACAAGCTAATATAATAGCTGTATCAGCCGACCAATCCCCCACAACCCAACGAGTATTATTACCTTCTTTATGAACATTTGGGAGATGGGTATGACCATGAATTAATTGATTAACGTTATATTTGGAAAAAGCTTCATTAACTGCTGCCGAAGTAACATCCATGATGTCAGCATTAGTATTTTTAGTTTTAACCTGACTTGAATCACGAGCATTTTTAGCAAGTTTACGCCTGATTTCCAAAGGTTGCGATAAAAAAGACTGTTGCCAATTTGGATCCCGCACCTGTTTACGGAAAGCTTGATAATCAATGTCTTGAGTACACAAAGTATCGCCGTGCATCAATAAGGTAGGAATCCCATATAAATCAATAACATGATGGTCTGGAATCAGTTGACAACCAGTCATAGCACTAAATTTTTTACCTAACAAGAAATCCCTATTACCGTGCATTATGAACACTGGGATCGTTAAGTCATGCAAACTCGCTATTATGTCCTGATAAGCTGGTTCATCATCTCCCAACCATACTTCAAATAAATCTCCTAAAATATACAATGCTTCGGCTTTCTTAGCTCGACCAGTTAAAAATTCAATAGCAATATCGTTTGGTCGTTCTGGAGATAGGTGTAAATCTGCAATAAATAAAGTTTCCATTTAATGAATCGTCTTGGAACCGTGATCAAATTCTAAATCTTCCAATTCTTTAAGCAACATTTCTTCAAAACAATGCTTGCACATGAATTCAGAAGACAAATCTAAATGTTCGTTTGGATATTTTTTTAAAATGGCCTTAATACAATCATCTCTATCTTCAGGAGATACAACAGTTTTTCCTATGGTTTCATCATCACTATCAACCCGAAAAGAGATTACACATACAAATTCTTTATCATGTTCTTCAGAAGTTTCGTTGGAATTTTCATCTGACAATGATATATCAACTAACTTATTTGCATTATAATCCTCCAGTAAATTAAGCCATTCACTGAGTTCTATATATTGCTTTTTCGTTTTTTTAGCAAATGTAATAATTATTTTAGTTTTAGGAGTTGGAAACTCATCAGCCGGATATTCAAGCTTAACTATATCATCATTGCCAAAAATTTCTTTGATTTCATCAGAAGAAACGATAATAACTGATTTAGTGTCTTTAAAAGTCATATTGTATTTATTGAGTGGTGATAAAGTGATACATATTGTTTGGCACTTTTTTGCCAACTAAAATCACGAGTCATACCAGTTATTTGTAGTTGTTTCCAAACCGGTTTATTACTAAACATTTTAACTGCACGTTGTACACAATACAATAGTTCATTACTATTTGCTCTTTCAAATACAAAACCAGTAGCAAGTTCATTTTTAATATTTTCTGGAGTAGCATCTATCACTGTATCTGCCAAACCGCCAGTATGACGCACTATCGGTATAGTCCCATAGCTCATACTATACATTTGATTTAAACCACAAGGTTCAAATTTAGACGGCATTAAAAAAATATTTGCTCCGGCTTCAATTTGATGTGATAGTTTTTCGTCATAACCTATAGTAACGTTCATTTGTTTGGGATAAAGTGCTGCTAAACGCTGTAAGTGCATCTCTAAAGTCTTATCACCACTACCTAAAATTGCTATTTGAACCCCAGCTTTTATTAACATAGGGATAATAGGTATGATCAGATCAATCCCTTTTTGTTCGGTTAAGCGAGTTACCATACCAATAAGAGGCATTTTTTTAGAAGCTTCTAAATTAAGCTGAGTGCGTAACACTTGAGTATTGCGAACTTTAGCTGATAAATTAATAGTATTGTAATTACGATTTAAATAAGTATCTTTTTCTGGATTCCAAACTTCTAAATCTATACCATTAATTATACCAGTCAACTGTTTTTGGCGTTCTTTTAATAGAGTATCAAGTCCACAACCATAAGCTTGAGTTTGAATGTCTTTTGCGTAGTTAGGACTAACTGTAGTTACTTGATTAGCATAATAAATACCAGCTTTAAGAAAAGAAACTTTGCCATAAAATTCTAGACCAAACATATTGAAACTTTCTGGCGGTAAACCAATTTGTTCTACTGTTTTTGGTCCAAAAAGACCTTGGTAAGCCATATTATGTACACTCATAATAGTTTTGGCATAAGGTCGATTACTTAAAGCCAGCCACATAGGAGCTATAGCAGTTTGCCAATCATTACAATGTACAATCTGTGGTTTAAATAGAAAATGATGTTCGCCAAATAAAGCAGCAACTTTAGACAATACTCCAAATCGTACTGCATTATCTTCCCAATCTTTACCAGTTATATCTTGATATGGACCACCGTCACGTTGATATAAAGTCGGGCAATCAATAACATATACAGGAGTTATCTCACCGGGCATTATTCCAACTAATAATCGAATTGGTTCTAATAGTGGATAAATATTAATGCTATCATGAACTTCTACTAGTGATAATCGTTCAAGTACTGCTGAATAACCGGGTAATAACAAACGAACATCAACATCTAATTGTCGTAGTGCATTAGGCAAGGAATAGCAAACATCGCCTAGGCCGCCAGTTTTAATAAGCGGATAAGCTTCTGAAGTTGCGAAAAGTACACGCAATTTATTCATTGGAGTTAAATAAGTTCCTCTTGCATGTTCTAAAAATATTTATTATCTTTTAAGACTTGACAAGCTTTTGAAACCTGTCGGATTTGCCTTTCTATATTTTGATTAAGACAAAATGTCATGTAAATAGAAATTTATTATAACAAAAATTAGTATAATTAAAAACTGTGGTGACAATTCTTGTTAAAAAATATATTTAGTTTTGAATCCAAAAAACAAAATTTCTTAGGAAAAGAAAGATTTAATTGATAGTCAGTACCCAGATTTGCATCTTATAATACTTACTGGTTGTATTCTTAAACAGAGTATTAACAAATGAATTTCTGGTTTCTATGCACCAGCTCACTGTCATTTGTATTAAGGGCAGACACGTAGCTCCGCTTTAACTGTTTCTTAAAATTTAAAAATTCTCATCTCCAAGCTTCATTTACGAGTTAATACAGTGGTCATATTTTTTTCTTTCTGTAATTTTAAATATTTTTGGACAATTTTCCAACCATTGTTCGGCTCATGGACAATAGTACATTGAGAGCAATCTTTAACTGTTCCAAGCATAGTATATTTACCGGGACATTGCATAAAATACAGAGGGCAGTAACAAAATAAACAATTTATGGATTCTGTATTATGGCACGGATAGTATTCACAATCACGGTTTTCAAAGAAGGTTGAATTAAATTGCATAAGTTAGGAATACTATCAGAAAACAAATATTTGAGTCAATAAGAAAAATTAGATTTTGGTGGATAACGATAAAATAGACATCTTTCCTAAATGACTGATGGTTGATGCCTCATCGTTATACATAAGTTCCAAGCAACAAATGTAGAGTGGGTAGAATGAAATGAAATCCATCATTTTGAAGGTTTGGTGGGTTTCCACTTCATTTCTACCCACCCTACATAATGTATTTTTATTGTCCCAACCGTTAGTGAAAACTATGCACTGTAAGTGCAAGACTTTTAGTATATACTATTATCCATGAGAAAATATAGCAAGTCGTCACATACAGTACATGACTTAAAAGTCCATTTAATAT
>JAUCGL010000191.1 GCA_030378105.1 Candidatus Halobeggiatoa sp. HSG11
CTACCTATTCTTCATATCTATATTAATGTTATGTAAATAATAACAGACAATTTTACAGTTTTCAAGTATTTTTTAAATTCTAAAAAATAATTACTAAGATTTAAGATATGGTTAATTGACATAATTATTAATGGATTTAGTATAAAAAATTATGATATTATATAGCCATCCAATAGTTTATTTTTACCTTAAGTTTTTTTGTTATTGGTATGGGATTATTAAGTTTTTCCCCAATACCAATGTTAGTGGCATTTGCCATCGCTCATTTAGGTTATCTAGCTGGGCAATTTTAATCATACGGAGTTTAAGGAGTGGAAGGTTCTCATGAAACAGTAGCTGGTCCAGGACCAGTCGAATATATTCAACATCATTTACATAATTTATCTGTCGGGGAAGGTTTTTGGACTTTCCATATAGATACTTTTTTCTTTGCATTTGGCATAGCCGTGTTAATTGGTTTGGTAGCCAAAAAAATTGGTGATAATCTTGATCCAGATAACCCAACTGGAATGCAAAATTTACTGGAAGTTGTGTTGGAATTTGTTGGACAACAGGTTAAAGATGCGTTTAGCGGTTATAATCCATTGATTGGGCCATTGGCTCTTACCATATTTGTCTGGGTATTTCTGATGAATGCAATGGATTTATTGCCAGTTGATTTATTACCTTGGATAGCTTCTGAAATGGGAGTACCTTATTTGAAAGTTGTACCAACTGCAAATTTGGATACCCCATTAAGTATGGCTGCTAGTGTATTTATATTGATAGTTATTTTCAATATTAAAGCTAAAGGCGGAATTGGTTTTGTGAATATGTTTTTATTTCACCCGTTCCCAGCTAGTAATCCAGTGGTTAAAATAATATTAATACCATTTAATATAATGATGACTACGATTGAAGAATTGTCTAAACCAATAAGTATGGGATTGCGTTTATTTGGTAATATGTTTGCAGGTGAGTTGATTTTTATCTTAATCGCATTATTACCTTGGTGGGTGCAATTTATACCCGGTGGACTTTGGGCAATTTTTCATATCTTAATTATTAGCTTACAAGCATTTATCTTTATGTTGTTAACAGTAGTATATTTAGGCATGGCTAACCAAGCTTTAGAACACGATCATTAATTAATTGTGAATAGTTAACTATGAACTTCTCGTTCCCAACGTCTTCGTTGGGAATGCCTTTGGCAACGCTCTGCGTTGCGGGATGCGGAGCATCCCTAACTGCATTCCCAACGAAGACGTTGGGAACGAGTAGACAAGTTGAGTAGTATTTACATTTTTTTTTCCCGTTCCCATGCTCCAGTGTGGGAATACATACCGTGACGCTCCAGCGTTACACATTTTAAATTTTTACGGAGATTTTTTGCATGACCCCTGAAATGATTACTGAGATTTACTCATCGACAGCTTTAATTGTCGGAATTATCCTTGCTGCGGCAGGTTTTGCTTCAGCATTAGGCTGGGCATTGATTTGTTCTAAATATTTGGAAGGTATTGCTAGACAACCTGAAATGAGACCTCAATTAATGGTACAAATGTTGTTCACCGGTGGTTTAATGGAAGCATTCCCATTTATCGTATTAGGTATGTCCATGTGGTTTATTTTTGCTAACCCATTCATTGGTGCGGCTCAATCGGCCATTCAAGCACTTGGTGGTTAGGAGATTAATGTGAGTATCACTGTTACTTTATTTGGACAGATGATCACTTTTGCAGTACTGGTTCTTTTTGTGTGGAAGTACCTATGGGGTCCAATGACCACCATGATGGAAGACCGTACTAAACGTATTGCTGATGGTTTAGCAGCCTCTGAACGTGGTAAACATGACTTGGAAATAGCTCAACAACGAGCTGCCCAACGTTTAAGAGAAGCTAAACAGGATGCGGCAGATATTGTGAATGCTGCTAATAAACGTGCAACTGAAATCATTGAAGAATCCAAACAGCAAGGTAAGAAAGAAGGGCAACGTCAGCTTGATGCTGCTGTTTCTGAAATTGAGCAAGAAATTAATCGTGCTAAAGGCGACCTGCGGAGGCATTTTATCAATTTAACTCTGGATACTGCCAAAAAGGTTCTGGGACGTGAAGTTGATGCAGCAGCCCATAATGACATCATGGATGAAATGATCAAGAAATTATAATGTAGGTCGGGTTAAGATTATTGAGCAAAGTGAGATAACGTAACCCGACAACTATAAAGTTTTGTTGGGTTACGTTACATTTAACTCAACTACATTTATAAAGTTTTGTTGGGTTACAGATCCACTTAACCCAACCTACATTTTAACTTAATTAAGGTAAATAACTATGGCAGAACTTGCAACTCTAGCACGCCCTTATGCTAAAGCAATATTTGAATTAGCGGTTGAAAAGAATGAACTTGAAAATTGGTCAGATAACTTAGTTTTTTTAACTGCCGTTACTAAAGATACAACGATGGCACAAGTTATTTCTAATCCTGATATAGAAGAAAAAACCCTGATTAATCTTTTAATTGATATATGTTCAGAACGATTTGATGAAATTGGAAAAAATCTGATAAAAGTTTTAGCGGAAAATAATAGATTACCAGTAGTTTCAGAGCTATCAATTCAGTTTGAACAAATGAAAGCTGTACATCAAGGTTATGCTCAGGTTGAAATAATTTCCCCTTATCCAGTTGAACCTTCACAGCTGCAAGAAGTTGAAGATATTCTTAAAAAACGTTTAGGTGAAGCTGTTGATATCAGCACTACAATTGATAAAACTTTATTAGGCGGTTGGTTAGTTCGAGTTGATAAAGAAGTTATTGACCTGTCAGTCAATGGCTATTTACGACAATTAGCCGCAGATTTACGCCGTTTTTAATTATGAGAAAAATATAAATGTTGCAATTGAATCCCTCTGAAATAAGTGAATTAATTAAACAGAGAATTGAAAAATATGATTTAACTACGGAATCTCGTAGCGAAGGTTCTATTGTTAGTATAACTGATGGTATAGTCCGTGTTCATGGTCTCGCTAATGCGGTACAAGGTGAAATGTTGGAATTTCCGGGTGATACTTTCGGCATGGCATTGAACTTAGAACGTGATTCTGTTGGTGCAGTGGTTTTAGGTCCTTATGAACATCTCACGGAAGGCGATAAAGTTAGATGTACCGGCCGTATTTTGGAAGTACCGGTAGGTGAATGTTTATTAGGTCGGGTTGTTGATTCTTTGGGTCAACCTATTGATGGCAAAGGTCCAACCAATGCTACGGATTTTTTACCAATAGAACAAATAGCTCCCGGAGTTATAAGTCGTCAATCTGTTGACCAACCGGTGCAAACTGGTTTGAAAGCTATTGATGCAATGGTTCCTATTGGACGTGGTCAGCGTGAGTTGATTATTGGAGATCGTCAAACTGGTAAAACTGCGGTAGCTATTGATGCGATAATTAATCAAAAAGGTACTGGAATCAAATGTATCTATGTTGCAATTGGCCAGAAAGCTTCTTCGGTAGCTAACGTTGTGCGTAAGTTGGAAGAATATGATGCGATGGAGCATACTATTATAGTTGCTGCCTCGGCTTCTGATGCTGCTTCCATGCAATATATCGCTCCTTATGCTGGCTGTACAATGGGTGAATATTTCCGTGATAAAGGTGAAGATGCGTTAATTATCTACGATGATTTGACTAAACAGGCTTGGGCTTATCGTCAAGTATCATTGTTATTGCGGCGACCACCGGGTCGAGAAGCTTATCCGGGTGATGTGTTCTATTTGCATTCACGGTTGTTGGAACGGGCTGCTCGTATCAATGCTGAATATGTGGAAAAAATAACTGATGGTAAAGTTAAAGGCCAAACTGGTTCTTTGACAGCATTGCCAATTATTGAAACTCAGGCTGGTGATGTATCAGCATTTGTGCCAACTAATGTTATTTCCATTACCGATGGGCAGATTTTCTTAGAAACTGATTTATTTAATTCTAATATTCGGCCAGCTATTAATGCTGGTTTGTCAGTATCACGGGTTGGTGGTGCTGCTCAGACTAATGTTATTAAGAAGCTTGGTGGTGGTATTCGATTGGATTTGGCTCAGTATCGTGAGTTGGCAGCGTTTGCTCAGTTTGCTTCGGATTTGGATGAGGCAACTCGGAAGCAGATTGAACGTGGACAACGGGTAACTGAGTTGATGAAGCAGAAGCAATATGCTCCGTTGACAGTTGGTGAAATGGCGATTTCTTTATATGCGGCAAATGAAGGTTATTTGGATGATGTCGATGTGAATAAAGTCGTTGATTTTGAAAGTGCTTTGCATAGTTATATGCGAGCTAATCACGCTGACTTGCTGAAATCTGTTTCAGAAACTGGCGATTACAACGATACTATATCTACTAGCTTTAAAAATGCTTTGGATGATTTTAAGAAGAATCATACTTGGTAGTGGTTTGAGGGTGGGCTTTTTTTGCTCACCTTTAAATCAAAGTTTTGCATAAAACATTATTTATATAGAGTAGACACATTATTAGAAAAAAATTTAACAACACAGTTGTTTCCTTTGCTTGTATGTCAAAAAGACCTCGTGGAAAAATTACAATTGCATAAAATAAAACCTGATAAAAAAATTGTGATTCATCATTTTAGTCTAGATATGGGGCAAGCTTGGCCACGTATAATGGAAATGTTTGATGAGACTAGGTTTGCAAATATTGAACTACATATTGCAATGCTAGTCGGAGAACCAACGCAGCTCGGAGTCAATGTGCCAAAAGAAGTTGAACATTGGTGCAAAGATACTTCAACTTCGCTCCAACGCATTAAAGATAGCCTTCCTGATATAGAAACTAACGGTAAGTTATCTAAACTTATTGTAAAACAATACAAGGAACTTCCATTTTGCCATGGTTTCACATTAGTGGAACCGCTTAATATCTCTTACATCTCTTTTTGCCGATGGAAATCTCCTACGAAATATGATTGGAGGGATGATAACTATTTGAAAATACAAAAAAAAACAATTTAACCAAACTTGTTGATTGATATTTTTATTAATTGGGGTATAATATAGCCTCACTTAAAAATATGTAGGAGTTATATCTATATGTTATCAAAATTTTTAAATTTAATTAAGCTAACGGTAAGCACCAGTCCGCATATCACGTCGTCGAAATATAATAATAGTCTTAAATTGGCACGAAAATTGACAGGGGGGGGGTAAAAATCTCCCTCAGGTTAATGAGCAGGGTGCGAGTTTAAAACACATTGAATTGTATTGGAAGCGGTGGCTTTTATTGGCTAGCTGTCTTACATTGGGAAGTAGTGGGTCATTGTACGCCGCATCTGCTAGTGATGGGTCTGCACATCATGCGTGCTTCTATAAAAATACTGGTCTTACTGAATATCACGTCTTATTTGACGAAACGGCTCGTAATAATGACCCTGCTGGGAATTATGGAGCGAATGATTGTTACGAAAATCAGGCAGCCACTGACAATAGTTTCGGTTATGCTGTGTTGAATACCGCTGGAAACACATTAACTGGATTTTTAAACGTATACACGGATGGTGGGACCATAGATTTTTTTAACACGTCCCCACCGTATACCGGTGTGACCAACGGGGCTTATATTGTGAGAGATTCAGAACTATATTGTTGGTCCGTCACTGTTAACGGTACTACCATTACGGGCGTGGCCGAGGCTACTAATCAATCTTACAATGCTGTTTGTAATAATATCAACCCAGTCAGAGCATCGCTCAACACCACGTATCTGACAATATCATTGCTTGGCTTAACAGCAATCTTTATTAGAAGGAAATATAAAATTAAATTGGTAAAAAATTAGCAGGGTCACTGCCATAATAGCCATGTAGGGTCGGTGCAATGAAATGAAACTGACCAAATATAAATTTAATCAATGATTTAAAGGTATTGAAATTGAAAATTGGTTGCCTAACGCCGTGCTTCACCGACCCTACCAACTATAGACATTTAAAAAATACATTCGTGTGAAACCTGACAGGTTTCGGAAACCTATCAGGTCTGAGAACTTTTAAGACTGTGTTAAGAATCTTAATTAATACGTTTTTTCACATAACGTCCCGGAGCTTCTTCAATGACAGGATAATCATCATTTCCTAAACAAGTAAGAGCTGGTATTTCAGTACCACCTTGTTGCTTTAACCAATTATCCCAATGGTTCCACCAACTACCCGGTTGAGACTCAGCAGTTTCTAACCATTTATCTGAATCTTGAGTGAAATCACCATTAATCCAATAATTACGCTTATTTTTAGCTGGCGGATTAATAACTCCAGCGATATGCCCACTAGCTCCTAACACAAACTCTACTTGACCACCCATAACTTTAGCTCCTTTAAAAGTTGTCTTCCAAGGGGCAATATGGTCATCTATCGTAGAAAGAAAATAACTAGGAACATTTATGCTACTTATATCCACTGGCGTACCACACATGGTCAAAGCATTTGGTTTTATCAGATTATTTTCCATATACATATTACGGATATAATAAGTATACATATTAACTGGTAAATTTGTTGGATCGCTATTCCAATATAAAATATCAAATGGAGTAGGAGATTGACCTTTAAGATAGTTATTAACAACATAAGACCAAATCAAGTCATTAGAACGTAACATGGAAAATGCTACGGCCAAATCTTTTCCGGACATAATTCCAGTAACTTTTAATGCCATTTCCCGTTGAGTTTGCTGAGTTTCATCAATGAATACTCCCAAATCACCCGGGTCACTAAAATCTAACATACTGGTGAAATAAGTTGCCGAAGCAATACTATCATCTTGCTGACCTTGCATAACTGCTAAAGATGAAGCCAATAAAGTTCCACCAATACACCAAGAAGTTGCATTAATTTGTTCTGCACAAGTTATTTCTTTCACAGCCTCAACTGCTTTAAAAACACCTGATTTAACATAATCATCCCATTCAACTTCGCTTGATTCTGGATTAAGCCAAGAAATAATAAATACAGTATTGCCTTGGTCAACAGCATATTTTATAAAGGAATTTTCTGGGCGTAAGTCCAAAATATAGAACTTATTTATATAAGGTGGCACGATAAGCAATGGTCGATCAGACACAGTTTCAGTCGTTGGTTTATATTGAATAAGCTGCATTAAATCATTTTCATATACCACTGCACCTTCAGTAACAGCAAGGTTTTTACCAACTTCAAACGCAGATTCATCAGTTTGAGTTATTCGGCCTTTTTCAATGTCTTTCAACAAGTTTTGCAAACCATCAACTAAACTTTGACCTTTAGTTTCAATTGCAAGCTTCATAACTTCTGGGTTGGTTATGGCAAAGTTAGTTGGCGACATTGCATCAATAAAATATTTGGTATAGAAGTCCAACCTCTTCTTTTCTTCTTCTTGTAACTGAGCAGTATCAGCCATGCTTGTCAACATATTGGAAGCTAACAAATATGATTGCTTTATGTAATCAAAAATTGGATTATCTTGCCATTCATCGTTAGCAAAGCGTCGGTCACCGGCTTCTGGGGATACAACTTGCTTAAGTGGCTCGCCTTGTTTGGCACTTATCATCTGAGTCCATAAATCCATCTGACTTTGCTGATAGGTGGTTATTATTTCTGCCCATTTTTGAGGATTTTGCAATGCTGAAGTGGTAAAAGTATTCCATGATCGCATAAATCCAGTTAACATTTCTTGGCTTTGTTGAGAGGAAAAACCTTTCAAAAATTCGGTAGTATCCTTTGTTAAATGTTGGAAAATTTCTTGAGGATTTGTAAATGGTTCTTGTTCTGGCATAAAGTTTCCTTATGTACTACAAATAATTAAATTAATTAAGTTCAAACAATTAATGTAAATAATTTTATTAAATGACTATTAGTTACTATTTTAAGCTTCGGCACTAAACTTGGAATATGGTTAAATATTGATAATGTAGATAATCAATTAGTTTTTTTCAACAGATTATGACCTTGTGGGAACATTCCAATCAGTAGTTGAACGACAAGTTCGGTACTTGAACGATGGGTAATTGGCTAATGGTGTGAAGTAAAATTTAATAACGATAATTGTTTAATATGGTAAGTATATATTATTTAGAATAGAGTATTATTGGTGATAAATTAGCTATTTCAAGTTTTGCTGGTTAGCAAATTTAGATTGTCAATGTATTTATATGGTTTAATTAAAAAAATATAAATAATTTAAAATTGGAGTTTTACCTAAGCAATGAAACTTAAATAACATAACTCAATCCCCTTGGTAGCTCCTTTTTTTTCGGGGGAGGTTATTTAAATTTCATTCCTAATTATAACGGATTCTCATAGGTGTTAGGGATTTACCAGAAATGTACTATTTAATTGTGAATTGGTGAATGAAAAATGGTTAATTATTAATGATTTTGACTTTCATTAACAATTAATTATTCACAGTTAACCATTCACAATTAAATATACATAT
>JAUCGL010000192.1 GCA_030378105.1 Candidatus Halobeggiatoa sp. HSG11
CTTCTCATACTATTTTTTTCTTCAATAACGAAATCTATTGCACGTTTTCTGAAATCTATACTATAACTCATATATTTTTACCTATAATTTATTTTTATGGTGTGTTTTTATAAGAATGTTACTATAGTTAATTTATAAACCTGCTTGCACTGTTTCCCCATGAGAATGACAAGTTCTGCAATCCCCAGAAACAGCATGAACTCCAGATAAACCATTGCCGGTATTTTTTGCACCTTTTTCAATAATATCCTGCATTTGATGACATAACACACATAATTGAGCGAAATTACCAGCAATTACATTTACCGAATAATCCTCTGAATCAGAAGGTAATTTAGAAGCACCTTTATTAGCAGAATCAATAATTAAAACATCATTATTAGTGCCATGCATAGTGTGGCAATCGGTACATTCAACTAAAGAACTATATTGATAATTGGAACGTAAACCATTGTAAGTTCGAGTTCCGGTGCCATCTATCCAGCCATGTTTATCCACAAAATTGTAATTATCCTGCATAGCAATTAATGGGTGATTATAATCCTGATTAGTGATTTCAAAACCAATTTGAGGATTATCACGATTATGGCAACTTAAACAAAATTCACTTATATTATTATAAACTTGTTGCTGACCATTAACATTTGGATAGCTAGTTAAATCAACATTTGGTACAAAATGGCCATCCATATCTGAGCTAAAATGGCAACTAACACAGTTTTTATCAGTTGAGTCAGTATTAAAGTTATGAGTAAAATGACCAGATTGCTGAGGATTACTTGGTAAATCAATAGAATTATGGCAAACTGTACAAGGGCGTATTTTATCAGTACCATTATCCCCATGACAGCCCATACAAGTGGCAAAGCCTTTATTAGCAACTATACCACGTATGTTTAAATCTTGGTGAATTATATCAATTGCATGACAAGCACCACAGTCTTCTAAACCATAAGCTGCCCCATCAATTCCATGTAAATTGTTAACAATTAAGTTATTGAAAGTTGATTCTTGGCTATCATTGCTATTGCAACCAATTAAAAATATTATTACAAGAAAGACTAATTTTTTCATATGTTTTTATATAAATAGGTATTTTTTTTCGTTTCTATTCATCCTACAATTTATGGTTTGAAATGAGACAATTATCTTCCTTGGCCTCGATGACAGCGTTGACAGTACATACCATTATGGCAACGGCCACAACTTAAAGCAGAACTACGTGCTTCTAAACCATGCCAACTACGATAACCAAAAGGATGGATTTTATTAGTTTCATTGCGGTTAAAATGGCAATCAGTACAAAAGCTTAATTCAATATGACATTCCTTACAAGCAGCTTCATCTCTACCATCTATAGAGTGATGATTGGTATAGTCAAATTGATGATTTTCTGGCCAAATTGTAGCTGGATTTGGATGGCAAACTTTACAATCCCAAGGAGCTTCTATATTAGTTTTATGGCATTCATGACAAATTGGGGCAAGAGCTTCATTTGCAATTATATTAACTTGCTCAAGTATTTTGGGATCACGGATAGTTGTTTTAGCGAAATTATGGCAGAGCAAACAAGTATCACCTTTTTCTTGCATAGTTGCTTCATGTTTATCATGTGGGTAGTAAATATCATTTCTATCTTGGCGTTCTTGCCACCAAGTTTGCTCTTCCACCGCTTGGGTTGTTAGAGAAAGAAATATAAGGAGTGTTGTGATTATGTAAGTCATAATAAGGAAAGGTTATTTTGGGTGTGGCCGAAATATAAGGTATAACAAATTTTTTGGCCATAAAATTAAGGGCAACTATAAAGGATTGTCCCTACATAATATTTCATCGTTACACATTAAGTCCCAAACAACAAGGGTAGATAGAATGAAATCACCATTTTGAAGGTTCGGTGGGTTTACACTTCGTTCCTACCCACCCTACATAAGGTTCAAGCCCACTGCCTAACTATGCTTTATTAACCAATAATGTTGTTATCTGTTTAACAAAAGTTTTTTCATTAACAAAGGTAATATCAAACATATGAGTTAAACTTTGCATCTGTTCATCAGTCAAATCAACTACCAGCATAAAAAATTTTTCTGTATCCATATTTAACCTTTTACGCATTTTGGCATATTTATCAATAAAAGAACGAAATTCACCAGATTTACATTCTATAAATATAGGTGTCTCATTTATCAAAAAAAATATATCCAATTCGTTGCTATCTTTATTAGGAAAATGAATTTTAAAACTTCTTAAGCCAGCAAAATTAAACTTGTATTTATGACACAAAGCCAATATTTCCATAAAAGCGAACCATTCCAACCATTCGCCATTAAAAAAATTGACAATAGGTGTTGCCGTTTGTAAATCTAAATGAATAAAGTTTTTCTTCTTATTAAAAAAATATCTAGCAACAAAAGCATATTCATAAAGTTCTTTACAAAATTCTTCAATAAGATTAGCCTCTTTACCATAATTAGACAAATTCAACGTTAAATGAGTATAACCCTTTTTCTGAGTACGTTTAATTTTATCAGTTACAATTCTTAATGTCCCATAGTTCTCACCTAACTTAACTGCTACTTCATCAAAAAAACCAGTTGTATCAAGAGCCTTTTTATTTATACTTAGTTGAATATTTTTCTTTTCAAACCAATTTAAAATAGGTTGATATTGTTGTTTTTCCGTCATGGCTGTTGTATTAAAAATATCCAGCTCAGGATTATTAGTAGCATTAGATGGTGTAGGAGGTTGTAAATTAGCTAATTCTTTTTTGACATTAAAATACTGTTTTAACATATTTTTAACAAAAAAAACCGTATCGTATATTGGAATCATTTGCTTGCAAACCGGACACGCAACTTTTTTACCTATATGTTGATCAGGTACTTCTCGTAAATATCCACATTTATTACATCTAAAAATTGCCATATTTCTCCTAATTAAATGTTTGTTCTTAATTTTTCGTAACTTAATTCCTGTACAAAGATGTTTTATTTAAATATCTCGATAAATTTATTCATTTTTTCTCCATAATCAAAATATATTCAGTTGGATAAACCAAAGATTTTTTATCATTGGTGGTTTTAGTAAATTTACCATTCTTAGAGTCTCTTGTTGATGGCAACATTTTGGAAGGGATTTCTCGATGAATTATATCATGAGTTTTAAATCCTATATTTTCAAATTGCTCTTTGAAAACTTCCGCATTAAGAATTTCTACCCCTTTAAGTTTAGTATTTCCAATAACTATAGCAGCCTTCCCACCTTTTTTTAATACTCTTTTCATCTCAATAAAACTTTCCAACATGTCAGCAAAATAGTTTTCAACTTCTCTGCTCTTTTTGTTACTACCTAATTCAGCAACGATATTTTCAGCGATTTTGCTTTTGAGTTTAATTTTATTCCTTTCTCTTGATGAACTACCAATAAATTTTTTTCTAAAAACAGCTAATTCTTCTAAAAAACCAAACCATAACGAAGGTAATTGATGTAAATCAGCATATTCATAAGAAGTAACATAAGGTGGACTTGTAACTATTAATGTGGCTTTTCTTGCTCCACAGGGCAAATCTCTTGCGTCACTATTTTGTACAGTCCTATATTTCTCAATATTAGTTTGATGTGAAATAATACTATTGAAGTCATTAAATTTTTTTAATACTTTTTTAGCTTGCCATTCAAATTTGGCTAAAGGATCAATTTCTTTCTTAGTTAAATCACGAGTTGGCTTAACACTTTTTTGTAACCAAATGGAACAAGATTTCAATATTTGAGCAAAAATTATAAGAAAAAAATCTTTTATATCAGTGTTTTTAACTTTGAGGATATTGTGTAATATAATAATTAGCTTGTCTTTGATATGCGGCTTAAACCAATAATCAACTCTGTCTGGTAAGTTAATATGTTTTTTCGCAATTGCTAATTCTTTGGTGAAACATGTATTTAACTTATACTGTAAACCAGATATTAAGTTGCTATATTCACTTTCTAGCAATTCGCAATTTATCGGTGTAGACTTAACTTTGGCAAGCAATACTGCTATTTCATTAATATCAGTGCCAATTCCTATCCTATTATTAACCATAGCTTCAACAACAGTTGTGCCACTACCCATAAATGGATCAATAACTATATCATTTTCCTTGCTATATTCCGAAATAATTTTTGCTGCTAATTGCGGAATAAATTTGGCTGGATAAGTGTAAACTCCATGCGTTATATATGCGGTATGCTTGATAGTCTTATCAGCAAATGACCATTCATATTTTATTGGTATTTCTGCTAAATTTTTGAAATTATTATGTGTTTTCATTATATTATTTACTCCAATTCCTTTGCTAATGGAATAACTGGATAAGGCCATTTCCAAGTAGTAGTTGTCTGTGGCAATGTCACCATAGTTATACAATCCACTGGACATGGTGCAACACATAGTTCACAACCAGTACATTCTTGGTCAATAACGGTGTGCATCTGTTTGGCAGTACCCAAAATAGCATCAACCGGGCAAGCTTTTATACATAAAGTACAACCAATACAAGCAGATTCATCAATGACTGCAAGTTGAGGAGGAGGCTCTTGATATTCACCTTCCAATGGTTTAGGTTCACGATCCAATAAATTAGCAATTGCCAACATTGCCGTTTCCCCACCAGGAGGACAACGATTGATCTCTTCATTTTTGGAAACAACTGCTTCTGCATATGCCTTGCAACCCGGATAACCACATTTACCACATTGTTGCTGCGGTAGAATTTGGTCAACATTATCAACTACTGGATCACCTTCAATTTTAAAATGTATCGCTGCATAACCAAGTAATAAACCAAACAAACTGGCTAATATTCCAAGAGTAATAATTGTAGTAATCATAGTTTAACTAATCCAGCAAAGCCCATAAATGCCATTGACATTATGCCAGCAGTTATTAAAGCAATCGGAGCTCCCTTAAATGGTAATGGTACATCGGCTTGATTGATGCGTTCTCGCATGGCGGCAAATAATACCATAACTAATGAAAAACCGATTGCAGCTCCAAAACCATAGGTAGCAGATTCTATAAAGCCATGTTTTTCCTGTACATTCAATAGAGCGACTCCTAATACTGCACAGTTAGTTGTTATCAATGGTAAAAAAATACCTAAAATTTGGTATAACAATGGACTGGTTTTATGCACTACCATTTCTGTAAATTGGACAACGACTGCAATAACAAGAATAAATGCAATGGTGCGTAAAAACTCCAGTTCTAACGGTATCAGCAAATGTTCATTGACAAGATAACTAGTAACAGATGATAGAGTTAATACAAAGGTTGTGGCGAGTCCCATTCCAATGGCGGTTTCTAATTTAGAAGACACACTCATGAAAGGACATAAGCCTAAAAACTTAACTAAAACAAAATTATTAACTAGGACAGTGCTAACAAAAATCAGTAGGTATTCGGTCATATTTTAACTGGGTTGATGGATATTTAATTGTTTTTTCAACATCTTCGTTCAATACATTAAGGAAAGTTTATTGGAGTCCAAAGCAAAGCTTTGATATTATTAATTTATAAACAAAACCTTAACAAATCTAACAGTTTTGACTCCAAAAACATAATTCTCTTAACTTATTTCCAATCCCATATCATTTAATTTTAAAGTTAAATATGGGTTATAATATGGGTCTCCTTGTTCTAACCAACTAGCCCATTGTTGGGCAAAATATTGTTCATCTGGCCAATCAAGTTCTAAATCAATAGCTGTAAAACAAGCAAAAGGATTATAAACAATGCGTTTGCCAATATTTAAACTACGCAGAGCAAAATCTAACAAGGCGTGAGGCCCAGTATAATCAGTATTTAAACCATTCAAATCTTGCCATAAACTACGTTTTAATACACAACATGCTGGATGCGGAGAGCTAACATTGCGGACAATCTTGGTCATTGCCATATAACCGGGAGTATCTTCTGGAAAACCAGCATAAATCGCTAATGGAATGCCAGTTGGACGTTGTACTAATCCAGCGTGTAATATATTTCCTTGTTTATCAATTATTTTTCCAGTAACTATTCCTACCTTTTCTATCTGTAACCAAGAGACCAATTCTGCAATTGCTTGGTTTTCTATTTCTTGAATATTGGAACTTAGTATCATCAGATAATCAGCATTTTGATTCTGTTCAAACTTTTGATTTACCTGATTAGCATAATCTTCAAAGCTAGATAATGTTAATATTGTATATTGCTCTTCAGGAACAGATTTTAAACGTACTCGATAGTTACCTCGCCATAAAGATGGAATCTCCTCAACTGTTCCTTGAATATGACTTTGTTTTAAATTCTTACGAATGGATTTCATAGCAGCTTCATAAGCATAAGTTTTCGCATCATGCTGTAAAGCAACGGATTGTTCATGTTGTCGCCAATGGTAAAGAACTTGAGGAATATGTTGAACTTTTGGATTAAATTGAGTTGCCCGTAAAATCAAATCGTGATCTTGTGAACCTTCAGTTTCATCATCCAATGGCCCAATTTGTTCTATTAAATCACGCTTATAAACGGTAAAATGACAACTATAATTAGTTGAATATAAAGTTTCAGGAGACCAACCGGGCTTAAACAGGTGCATGAAACGCAAACCTTTTGGTGAAATTAAGTCACGGTCAGAATAAAGAATATCAGTTTGTTGTTGCTTACGTATGGCGTTTGCCACTGCATAAAGAGCATTAGGAGCTAATCGATCATCATGGTCTAAAAAGGCAATATAATCACCATTTGCCATTTCAATAGCTTTATTAGTTGCTTTGCAAATACCCTGATTATTTTGAAAATGATGTAGGCGTAATCTTGAATCAGATGCAACTAAATTTTGCAGACAGTTAAGAGTTTCTACATTTTGGCTACCATCATCAACTAAACACATTTCCCAATGAAGATAAGCTTGTGTTTGTAAAGAGTAAATACATTCACGTAGGTAACTTGGATTGGTATTAAAAACCGGAGTTATAATACTGAAGAAAGGACGATCTTGCCATGATAAAGCCTCATTACGTAATTGTTGCCAACCATGTAAAGTCAAAAAGCTATGATGAAATATCCAAGCCTGATATTCTATCCATTCACTTGTTGCCCAAAGTTTAAGCTCAGTTTCAGTTGGTTTATTTACTAATTTTGACTTTTGCCACCACCAAGTAATATTCAAACAAATTTCCTCCTATGTTCAAATAGTTGGACTATTTTTTCCAGATGTTTAAGAAAAGAACCTAAATATTCTTCTGGTTCAAGAGAATCTAGAAAATTTTTCAAATATAAACCAAGTTCAGTACTTCCGCTCAAACGTAAGCGTCTATTAAAGAATAATGTGTCTGGGTCTTCATGACGAGTAATTAGTAACAAGAAATCATATAATTTACCTTCAATGCTTATATCAGGAGAACGATGATCACAAACAATTAATCTATCTCCAACCTTAGTTAATTGAAATTCTAAACCAGCATCTTGAATTTTAATAAGTAATATCTTTTTACTAAGAAAATCTAATTCGCCGTCTTGTAAAGCATCAACAAGGAGTTTATTTAATACGGTTACAAGGATAGTGCTATTCAACATAGCAGGCACAAAGTTCATTGGGAAAGTGAGTATGGGAGGTAATTCAGGAATGGCAGCATTCATTCTAACGATTTTTCCTATTGGTAATTAGCTAGTTTATGTCAGCTTTAATTAATAATTATTGTAATTTAATGAATATTTGATTTTCAAGGTCGTTAAACTATTAACTTTTTTATAAATTATTAATTTCAAATAGAATTCATTGCTCCTTATTCATTGTTGGGAATGTAGAATATTCCTTACAATATTTTCTCAACGAAGATGTATTTGGAGACTAGAAAAAACTTGACAATTGAGTATTAGAAGTACAATTTTCTTATACCAAGTCATTATAATACCATTTTATTTTTAAGTTGCCAAAATTATATTTGATTTCACTCTTTAATACCTTCGCCAATTGGCAGGTTATTTCTGGAATGGAGCGAAGCAGATTTCCCGAAACTATTGTACTGTATTGGTTTCTGGAAAATTGTACCTCATTCCCGAAACAACGAATTCTGATATTGACGAAGGTATTGACTCTTAAATAGAGCATTTTAATTAATTTGATTCCATAGGTTTCACCTATGGCTATTCAAGTGTGAACCCCATTGGGGTTGTTTTAACTATCCTGAAAGGATTGAATGTGAATAGCCACCGATGAAATCGGTGGAATATAAAAGCTTTCTGCGGTAAGCTCAGTTAAATAAGTATATATACTTATTTAGGAAAGATGTC
>JAUCGL010000193.1 GCA_030378105.1 Candidatus Halobeggiatoa sp. HSG11
TAATTCTTCTTTGAGTGAGTGAGCTGCTTTCATTATTTAGGGGTTATATTTTTGGACAATTTATAATTTTAAACCTTTTTTGTCCTACTTGCTCTTCTTTTTTCTTACTTTGTCCTGTACAAAGAAATTATATATTAATACATAGAGACTCAATTTTTTCATTCGTTAAAAATGAAGTGATTTGCATATTAAAAATATACAACTTATTTATTTTTAGATTGTAAAATAATAACATCTTTAAAATTAATATCTTATAGAAAACTTAATAATCTAATATTAATGATTTCATTTTAAGGAGTTTTTATGCGTTTTAAGTATAAAATACTGTCAACGATCATATTGTCAGTATTCTTTGTAATATCCACACCATTATTTGCAGAACTATTTGATGAATATGGTGAATGTAATTCTTTTAATGAAGGAGTTAAGATTCTTGGCATTGAAAGATTTTATCAAGTGGAAGATAGGATGAACATCAGTGTACATTCCATTATAGACAATGGTATATATACACAAGGTGATTTGTGGATTATTATTAATTCACCTAACGCACGTTTGTATATGACAGATGAACCATTCAATCAGTTTTCAGCTACTCCTAAACCATTTGTTAAGTCTGTACAATTTTTAGATAATGAATTTGTAGTGCTTAGTAACTTCATTGTACCACCTGGTTTTGGTGGAGATTATAGCATTTATGCCTTTTTTACTAAAGAAGAGGCAAATTTAGATGAACTTTTTGAAACTCTTTTGTCCAACATGGATAGTGAAAATTTCACATTAAGTAATAATTGATAATTTAGTATTTTTATTAAGGTAGTTTCTTGATTGAAACTACTTTTTTTAAAACTAAAATATTATGGTAGAAAATTTATATGAAAAAACAACTTATTGAACTATTTTTCTTGAGCAACTTATTCTGTTTTGTTATGGTTAGTTTGTCAACAAAAGCTGACACAACATTATTTTTGGATGATTTCGGTGAACCAATAACTGGTAAAATTAAACAAGAATGGTTCGAAAAAGGTGAAGACCATGTCATAAATGCTCCAGCTAAACATGGTTTGTATACTAAAATTGACTCGGATAAATTTTTTAAAAATGGTAGAGATGAAGTTTTAAACAATTTGAAAAAGTATGATTTATATACCGAAAGAAATATTAGTGATTTTGCAACGATAAATATTGAAAATGGTAAAAAAGAAGTTTTAAATAATCCTCAAAAGTATGAATTATTTGATAAAAATGAATTGGAATCTGCTATTGAAGAAGAAAAAGAATTTGTCATTGGTAGATGTCAGCGTAACCCTACTTCATGTGGAATTGCTGTTGATGGAGAAGTTGTTAGTTTAACCGGAGGTGATCACATTTATTATGTTGGTGATAAAATTGATATAAGTATGAATGTATTGATTGACAGACATCACTATAAACAAGTTGATTTATGGGTTATTGTCGAACTACCAGATGGTAGTTTTTTCTATATGACTGAAAATATTCTTAATCCATTTGTATCTGTTCCTACATCATTTAGAAAATCAATACAGCAAGTTGAAGATAGCTACCAAATAATAAAATATGAGGTACCTCAAGGAATTGGTGGAGATTACAGTGTTTATGCTTTTTTCAATGAAGAAGGAAGCGGACTTGAACATTTTTTTAGTACAATACGCTCGAATATTGCTAACATAGATTTTATTATTAGTAATAATAATAAGTAACATTATGAAATAGTAGGGTATATTATAAATATCTCAGGTAGTCCTACACAAAATAGTACTAAATTCGTCAATAGATTAATTTTATTACAATTCTAAACAATTAGTACTAAATATTACAGGACTACCTAATATATCTTAAATATTATATTTTTTGCACTATTCAACAACAATCTGTGGCAACTCTCCTAAACGCTTACTCAACATTGGTAACAATTTTCTAGTTCCCAACGTCTTCGTTGGGAATTCATGCAGAGACGCTCTGCGTTGCGGGACGCAGTGCGTCACTGCCATTTACGTTAAGGGCAACCATAAAGGATTGCCCCTACAAAACTCTACATATGCAAAATGGCTGTAAGGGCGAACCTATGTGTTCGTCCTGCTTAACGCAAATGGCATTGACGCTGGTGCGTGAGAACCAGAAAAAATCCTAACTACAAAACAAACATCAATGCCCTAATCCCATTTGAATATATCCAGTTGGGCAAACATCCTTACAAACGTGACAACCAATACATTTTGTATAATCAGTTTCAACATAACGCCCTATAGCACGGTCTTTCTTTTTAACTACAGTTATTGCATCCTGTGGACAATAAACAACACAACTATCACACTCAAAACACATACCGCAACTCATACAACGTTTCGCCTCAGCAATAACATCTTCTTCAGTCAACCCGGTAAAACGTTCAGCAAAATTGCCAAGTACTTCATCTTTAGTTATTGTTACTTCAGTGCGTGGATGCAACAATTCATGCTGAAAATGGGCCTTGAATAGTTGCGTATGGTCAATTATTTCAGCAAATGAACGATCTTCATAATTATGGACTGCAAACTTAGAACTATTAGTTCCCCAAGTTTCACCTTGAGTATATTCTTCTGGTTCCAAATCATGATTTTTAAGCTCTTCAAGCAGATTAAAATGATGAGCATCTACATTGGGGCGTGAAGAAATTTCCAACTTATTCAAATAATTATTAATACTTTCAACAGCTATAGAAGCATGACCAACCGCAGTGGTCAACAAATGTGGTTTAATGGCATCGCCCCCCACAAAATGACCAGCTTTAGATTTAACTTGATAAGTTTTGTTTGAATCAATTAAACCCCAACCATTATCAAGCTCTTCAATACCAGTATAATCACCTTTTTGACCAGTAGCACTAACAATCATAGTACATTCAATATTATATTCCTCGCCTTCTTTGGGAACCATCTTGCCATTAACCCAATCAACTGGCTGTACTCTTAATGCAGTTGCTCGACCATTTTCATCACAAATAACTTCCAGTGGAGCCAAACCTTCATGAATTTCCACTCCTTCAGAGATAACGGAATCTAACTCATGCTTAGTTGCTGGTGCTTTGGAAATAGGACGGCGATAAACAATCCAAACATCCGCTCCTTCTCTACGAGCTGCTGTTGCTACATCATGGACAGCGTGACCCAGAATTATGTTTTCTGGCCGATCTTTTTCATGAACTTGAGAGATATGGCCAATGCGTCTAGCTACTGCCACCACATCCATAGCAGTATCACCACCACCAATCACCAATATGCGACCAGACAAATGTTGCAAACGTCCTTCATTAAAAGCCCGTAAAAATGCCATGCCATCAACGCAGTTAGGAGCATCAGCACCCGGAATAGGCAATGCTTTACCTTGAACCGCACCAATTCCCCAGAAAATACTATCGTATTCCCTTTCTAACTGCTCAACACTTATATCAGTTCCTATCCGAGTATTAAGTTTAACTTCAACACCCATATCAATGATTCGTTTAACTTCATGATCAAGCACATCTCGCGGTATACGATAACCGGGAATGCCAAAAGCCATCATGCCGCCGAGTTTGTCAAATCCTTCAAATATGGTACAACTATGTCCTTTCAAGCGTAAAAAATAAGCAGCAGCTAAACCGGCTGGCCCACCTCCAACTATCGCAACTTTTTTACCGGTTTCATTAGTTGGTTTAGGAAAGCTCAGGTTATTTTTCATCGCCCAATCACCGATATACTGTTCAACAGAATTAATACCTACATGATTTTCCACTTCATTACGATTACAGCCATCTTGACAAGGTGCTGGACAGACACGTCCCATAATAGCTGGAAAAGGATTAGATTTTGTCATCCGTTGAAAGGCATATTCTTCCCATTTCATGCCTTCAGGTGGTTTATCCAATCCACGTACAATGGAAAGCCAACCACGTATATCATGCCCAGAAGGACAGCTTCCCTGACAAGGTGGAGTACGATGTATGTAAGTTGGACAGATATAAGACTCACCATTTTCCATGACATTTTCACTCCATTTTTGCGGAGTTGTGTCATTATCTTTGTAGAGTCTAAATGTTAAATTGGTGTCACTCATTTTATTTCCTAGTTAAGGTTTAATACTCGACTATCAAGTTTTCAAAAAGTTGTATGACGCAGAGCGTCAAGGCAGGCATTCCCAACCGGAGGTTCACTGCCATTAAGTTAAGTAACTTAACAATTATTATCAATATAATGTAGGTTGGGTTAGCGAAGCGTTACCCAACAAACACTAACCATTGTTAATTAAGTCGGGTTACGTTATCTCGCTTCGCTCAATAAGCTAACCCGACCTACATTATAAGTTAATGATTAATATTATTTATTTTCTTAACTTATAGGAGCGAGAACCTCTGGTTGGGAATGCCTGCCACAACGTTCTGCGTTGCACTGATTGTTAAATATGAGTTCGGGAAATTCACTGTATTTCATTCCCGAAACAACTATTCACTACTTTATTCAGGACTACCTATCATTTATTTATCAAATTTTTAAGATCAGCAAAAGGATTATGGGTAGCTGTTTGTTTTTTATCAGATGTCAGCTCGCCATATTCTGCATCTATAAATCGTGAATGTTCGTTGTCATGACAATATACACATAATAATTCCCAATTACTACCATCAGTTGGATTATTGTCGTGGTCATGGTCCTTATGATGGACTGTTAGTTCAGGTAAATTTTTATGATTAAATTCACGCTCACAACGAGTACAAATCCAAGGGTAAAGTTTAAGTGCTTGTTCTCGATATCCTTTCTCTCGTAATTCTTTGTCACGATGGGCATCACTGACAACTTTATCCAACCGTTTTTTATTTAAAGGTTTTCTTTTTAACATAAATAATCCTTATTGATTTTTAAAGAAATTGTTTGAAGTTTGGAAGCAGTTTTATGATAAAAATAGAGTCGCTAATCTAATAATCCTGTTTAAATACTTCAACTGCTAATTTTTTCCTTAATAGCTATAGTATATAAGTGCTGCTTATTTGATTCAAGACCATACCACGAATAACATGGGTATTTTTTGGTGGACTTAACAAACTTTTAATTATTAGAATCAGATTTTTTGGGATTAAAGGGTTAAGTTGCATTAATTCTAGTATTTTTGTGAGTAAACTGAAGAATCTTTGTTTGACATAAAAATTAAGTGAGATTATTATGTTGTTTAAGGTATATTTAATGATGCCTTATTAAGAGGTTAATCATAACTTATCAAGTATATTTGACCTGATAATTTGGATAGCAGACCAACTTGCCTGAATTTATGGTCAATACTGTAGAATATCAAGCCGCCGGGTAGTCGGGTTAGCGAAGCGTAACCCGACTTAATGGTCAAAAATGTTGGGTTACGTTGCCACTAACCCAACCTACTCTATTTATAACTTAACTCTTGCTCTCCGACCTATCGGCAGGAGAAACTCGTAAGCCATATATATCTGATTAATAAACAGTAATTTGGACGGTATTAGGTGTGACACGAATGCTACCTTGAACAGTAAAGAAAAAATATGAGAACCACTAACGACCGTTTGTGGCACACAATATTGTACGAAACTCTGCTGCTCGCCCTTAGTATCCCCCTGCTTTCATTGCTTCTGCATCAGCCCCCTGTTAAAATGGGAATAATGGAGATTTTTTTCAGCACCACTGCCATGACCTTGAACTATATATATAACCTGCTGTTTGACAAGGTCCTGTTGCGTTTGGAAAAACTTATTGTACCCCAGAAGCTGGTGGCTGCGAACCCTCCACACATTGCTGTTCGAGGGCGGTTTCATATTTGTAACTGTTCCGGTCATGATGGTTTGGCTGGAATACACGCTCTGGCAGGCTCTGGTCTTGGATGTGGGGTTCCTAGTGGCTGTGTTCGTGTACACTTTTGTCTACAACTTGTTGTACGATTGGGTATTCCCACCCAAATTGGCAGCGAAAATAGCCGGGTAGGCTCGGTGCAATGAAACCGACCAAACCATAAATCCAATCAATATTTATATATTTGTTTACATCGTAATGGTCGGTTACACTTTACTTCACCTACCCTACCAGCTCATAGGCTGGGCTGACGTGAGGATGCCCAGCAAATAATCACAAAATAATTCTTAGTTGGTCTTGGAATCAACCTATCGGCACAGGTATGGCACAAATTATTTGCAGACCTTCTAAATAAAGCATGGTTTCGAGCAAAAAAATATGTGCTTGATGTTTTTAAATTATCTAAGCAAAATGTTGACTCAATTTTAATTGAACGTACTATTTATAACGTTTTTTCATGTGATCGAGTTAATCTTTCTGTTTGTTTGATTTAAATACTTAATTTGATTTATTTGTTTGCTTATAATTTATATGGGTTCTGGCAAAGGTATTATCATTAATTAGATAATTTTAACCTTTTTTTCTTAACTTCGTTCTGTACAAAGGGTTAATACTATAAATCGACAGTTAATAAAAATATATGCTAATATAGTTACTACACATTAACAAATTTCTATATTTAAGAACATATGTTATGAAAATATATGAAAAGGCTGAATTTATATTCAAACAAAATTGTATCCCAATAAATTTTATTCACTAATTTACCACTAAGCATTAAAACACATGACAGCACATATTTTAGTTATTGATGATGAACCAGATATTCGAGATTTAATGCGAGAAATCTTAGAAGATGAAGGTTTTACTGTAAGTGTTGCCAAAGATGGTAAAACTGCTAGAAAATTAAGAACAGAACAACCTCCAGACTTAATATTATTAGATATTTGGATGCCTGATATTGATGGTATTTCATTGCTTAAAGAATGGCGAGAAAGTGGATTGTTACAAGACAGTCCAGTTATTATGTTATCTGGACATGGTACTGTTGAAACAGCAGTTGAATCAACCAGATTGGGAGCTTATGATTTTATTGAAAAACCTTTATCAATCTCTAAACTATTGCTTACTATTGATAAAGCATTAAAAGAAACTTGTTTACTTAAAGAACATAATGAGTTACGAGAACCAGCTATTACCGAACCACTTGGTCATAGTAATATTATGCTGGTATTACGTGATCAGGCTAACCGCATTAATTTACATAATACTTCTATTTTAATAAGTGGCGAACCAGGTAGTGGGCGTACTTTATTTTCTCGCTACATTCATCAAAATAGTAAAGAAGGACCTTTTGTAACAATGCAAGTTGCTGGTATGAGTACAGAAAGCCAAGCCATAGAGTTATTTGGTAGTCCAGATAATGCGGCTCGATTAGAAAAAGCAGAAAACGGAACTTTGTTTATTAAAGACATTGATAATATGGATGATGTTATCCAATTAAGATTACTAAGCAGTTTAAAAAACCGTAGCTTCTTACGCACTGGTAGTAGAGAACCAATATCTCTTAATATTCGTTTAATCGCCGCAATAACTACTGAATCTGATGTTAATTGTTTGGCTGAAGATTTATATTATTATTTAAACGTTGTATCTTTAAAAATACCACCATTACGAGAACATTGTGAAGATGTACCTGAATTGCTAGAATTTTACGTTAATTTTTTTGTTAATAAAGATAATTTACCTTACCGGCGTTTCACTGTAGCTGCTCAAAATATGCTACGAAACTATATTTGGCCGGGTAATATTCGAGAGTTAAAAAACTTAGTTCAACGATTACTGATTTTAGGCAATACTAATACAATTGATATTGATGAAATAGAACCTATTTTAGAACAACAATCTACTAGCAATATAACCGGTAATTCATCTATTTATGATTTACCATTAAGAGAAGCACGCGAACAATTTGAAAAAGCCTATTTAGAACACCAACTACAAGAAACTGGTGGCAATGTAAGTAAAATGGCAACTCGGATCGGCTTGGAACGGACTCATTTATATCGTAAATTAAGAGCTCTTAATATTGACCCCAAACAACTTAAAAAATAATAACTGAATTAATTATCAATTATTAATAAAAGATATAAAACGTAAGTAATTATTTATAGGACTTACGCATTGACAAACGTAATAAAGTATGAATTTTGTTAAAATCATATACTTATAAGTTATTATTGTTCCCAAACTCCTATTTGGGAACACAATGCCGTTTATAGCTCTGCTTTGAATTGGGATAAAATATATCATTGTTAACGCACGAAGCGGAGCTTCTTAAGCAGTGCGTTCCCAAACAAGAGTTTGGGAACGATATTTAAACG
>JAUCGL010000020.1 GCA_030378105.1 Candidatus Halobeggiatoa sp. HSG11
CTTTCTGAGTCTGTTAATGGATTGACAAATAACATGTTTTTATGTTCTCTTGTAGTGGATGGTTTGAAATTTTATCTGATTATAGTATATCATATTTTTTGTTAAAATACTTTTGTGTATCTACATAGCTGTATTACGTCCAAGCATCTGACTGGCAAAATAGTTGCGTTGGAATGGTTGCTGAAAACGCCCGATCAAAATGTGTTTCTCAAATACCGCTCCAGTACGCCAATAAGCCCAACTAGCACGTAACAATAAAGCCGGAAACAGCAGACATAACAACAAAATACTTAGCCCAATATCCAGCAAACGCGGTAATACTGCTAACAATAAAATCAATGGTGGATGCAGATAACATTGCCAAATGCTTTGCCATCGAGAGCGTGAACGTCCTAATGGACCCGGTACATGAGGTAGCATCAGATTTTTATGCCAGATTTTTGCTCTGGGTAAATAACTAATTGCTAATTTTTCCATGCGAGCATACCAACCAGATGGCAATAACGCCAGCAACCAAGCTGCAAATAAACTAACTAAAGTGCGTGCCGGCTCTTGCCACAATAAACTTTTATCGCTACGTAGGGCTTGGTGCATTAAACGTGTAGCTACCCGCCCATCACGCATTCGTACCGCTCGCCGTGCCAAATAACGTAATTGATAAGCCCGTGAAGTTGCTTCCCATTGCTGTAAAAATGTTGGGGCATAATCACGCATTTTTTCTACCATACGTTGCCATTGTGCATATTGCTGCTCTAAATTAGCTGACAATCCCCCAGCACTAACTCGATATTGCACTAAAGTCTCCTCAATACCCTCAAATTTCCACGGTGTTAACAAGGCAATCCGCATCCAACACTCAATATCTTCAGACTGACGAAATGTTTCATCAAAATAAGCGGTTTCTTCTGTATCATGCAAAGTGTGGCTAAAGCCAATTGCCTCAAATGCTGCCTTGCGTATCATCGGCACCGAACCATTGCCCACTGGATTACGACAAAATACATCTGCTTTACTTATATCATGGAATTTGGGACGCATGAATAAATTCAAGCTGTTGCCTTGTTCGTCGATAAACTCAGAAACACAATAACTTACCCCTATTTTGGGCGAATTATCTAAATGGGCGACTTGCTGTGCAAGTTTCTTCGGCAACCAATAGTCATCCGAATCCAAAAATGCTAGATATTGTCCTTGTGCAGCACGGATACCGGTATTTCTTGCCCCTGCCAGCCCACGATTCGCTTGCTCAATAATCCGAATCCGCGCATCATTGAATTGCTGACAAATGGCCAAACTACCATCAGTTGCTCCATCAATAATGATAAGCAACTCAAAATCACTATAACTTTGCGTTAATACCGATTCAATCGCTACCGCAACGTATTGCTCAACGTTGTACA
Source organism: Candidatus Halobeggiatoa sp. HSG11 (assembly GCA_030378105.1). GTDB lineage: Bacteria > Pseudomonadota > Gammaproteobacteria > Beggiatoales > Beggiatoaceae > DRQV01. The sequence continues at coordinate 1,401 of JAUCGL010000020.1, forward strand.
CTGGCATAATCACAGAGACATTTGGCATGTTGCTCTCCTTTGGTTTAGGGCAATTATTAATTGTTAATGGTTAATTATTAATTAAATTCAAAAACAATATCAATTATTTATGGAATAGGACTAACTTATTTGGGAAATGCTATATAGCAGTTAAAGTAAACACTAGCAAAATTCATACCCAAGATAACTGCTCTCATTCTCTGGTAGTTCTTACAAACCAATGTAGGTGCGTTATCATAGTATTTTATACTGATATAAATACCAACGGCATTGAAGATGAAGACGACATCAAATTGGTTGCTGCTTCGTGATCTCAATATTTTGCTGAAAGCAGTTGAAAGCTTAACAGCCAGAGATGGTGGAATGTGTTCAGAAGCATCAGCCGATGCGTTAATATTAGGATTAAATCATCTGAAACAAAAAGGTACGCTTATTTTTATTACCGATGCTCCACCTTATGATGACGCTGAAACTCAAACAACTCTTGAGCAAATCAAACAGTTAGTTGGTTGTAATGAAGGGAATTAAAATATAGGAATCGTAGAGACAAGGCATGCCTTGTCCCTATATTTTAAAATATATGTAGTTAAACAAAAGTATCTTAACTTTTTTATTTTATTAATTTGTTGATAATAATAACTTTAATAAAAGATGAAATATTAAAAGACTTTTGTGTGCCTACATATGTGATTATGATGTCAGATAAATACCAAAACAAATACCGTACTAAATCAACTCAATTGCAAAATTGGGATTATAGTTGGAATGCACCTTATTTTATAACTATATGTACAAAAAATAAGGAATATTATTTTGATAATATTGTGAATAACAATATGAAATTATCATTCATAGGAATTAATAGCTGATATATTTATTATATGAAATAAAGAATCATACAAAAAATGCTGAATTAGGGTCATTTATAGTAATGCCAAAATTCAATAATTACAATCAAACTAATAAAAAGATGTTGCTTTGGTATCATTAATGTTGGACATCTGTTCCAACGCATATTTTTGGATACTTCGGATATAAATTTATACGTTCTATAATCAATATGTTATATTTAACGCAAATTACCAAAGAGCCAATTTTTTATATTCCTGCAAAATATAGTGCTTAAACCTACTAGGTATTTGAGACCTAGCAGGTTTTTTGGAATCGTCACTATTTTTTAGGACTACCAAATTTTTTAAAATAATTATGCTATTGCTACCTTAGCTTTTTCTGCCAAAGCTGCAAAAGCATCTTTATTAAATACTGCTAGTTCTGCTAACATTTTACGATCAACTTCAATTCCAGCTTTGTTTAAACCGTTAATAAACAGACTATAAGACAAACCGCATTCACGGGCTGCTGCATTAATTCTTATGATCCATAATTGTCTAAACTGACGTTTTTTCTGTCTACGATCTCGATAAGCATATTGACCAGCTTTAATAACTGCTTGTTTGGCTACTCGATACACATTACGTCTAGCACCACGATAACCTTTAGCCTGCTTAAGAATTTTTTTATGTCTGGCGTGAGCAGTCACACCTCGTTTTACTCTTGGCATAATATCCTCATGTATATGGTAATAAACGTTTAATCATTGCTACATCCGCTTTATCTAACATGAGCGGGGAACGTAAATGACGTTTCCGTTTAGTACTTTTCTTAGTGAGAATATGGCGACGATGGCTTTGACCACGTTTTATGCCACCTGAGGAGGCGTGAAAACGTTTCGCCGCTCCTCGATTGGTTTTGATTTTGGGCATTATATATTTTAAGCTCCGCATTGTTAGGACAATGGTTAATGGTTAATTATTAATGGTTAATGAAAGGCAAAGTCGTTAAGTTATTAATCGTTTAAGTCTTAAAAAATTAATTCGTAACTGATTTTGATTTTAATTAACCATTAACAATCAACCATTAACAATTGCATTAAAAATTATTTTTTCTTGATAGGGGCAATTGTCATTACCATCTGCCGACCTTCCATTTTAGGATGTTGTTCAACATTCCCATATTCAATCAGATCAGCTTCTACACGTTTAAGCAAGTCACGGCCTATATTTTGATGAGCTATTTCTCGCCCTCTAAATCGTAAGGTGACTTTGGCCTTATCCCCTTCTTCTAGGAAACGCATCAGGTTGCGTAGTTTTACCTGATAATCTCCCATATCCGTATTTGGACGAAATTTAACTTCCTTGATTTGAACTTGTTTTTGCTTTTTCTTGGCTTTATTCCGTTTTTTATTTTCTTCAAACAGATATTTACCATAATCCATTACCCTACAAACTGGCGGTTTGGTATGTGGTACAATTTCTACCAAGTCCAATGTGGCTTCTGCAGCCTTTTGCCGTGCTTCTTCAATAGGGACTATGCCAATTTGTTTACCATCGACATCTATAAGACGCACTTCAGTTGCCGTAATTGCCTTATTCAGGCGGGTACGTTTAATGTAATTTTCCTCCTAAACATGATTAACTATATCAGCGTCCAATTGTTCAATGAAGGTTTCCAGTGACATACTACCTTTATCTTCACCATTTCGCAATCGCACAGCTACCTGTTGGTTTTCCACTTCACGCCCTCCAATTATCAATAGATAAGGAATTTTTTGCAAAGTGTTCTCACGAATTTTAAAACCAATTTTTTCATTACGCAAGTCTGTTATTACTTTTAATCCAGATTTTTTCAAATTTGCTGCTACAATTTTAGAATATTCAGCATGAGCATCAGTGATATTAAGAACTGCAACTTGTACTGGTGATAACCAAACTGGCAATGCTCCGGCATGTTCTTCAATAAGTATGCCAATAAATCGCTCTAAGGAACCCAAAATAGCTCGGTGCAACATAACTGGAACTTGTTTACTACCATCACTGGCAATATATTCAGCTCCTAATCGACCCGGCATTGAAAAGTCCACTTGAATTGTACCACATTGCCACACTCGACCGATACAATCTTTAAGTATAAATTCTATTTTGGGGCCATAAAATGCACCTTCACCGGGTTGTAAATCCCAATCTAAATCTTTATTATTTAAAGCTAATTCTAATGCTTTTTCGGCTTTATCCCAAACAGCATCGTCTCCAACTCGTTTTTCTGGCCGAGTGGATAACTTAATAATAATATCATTAAAACCAAAATCTGTGTAGACTTTAAATAACAAATCAATAAAATCAGACACTTCTTGTTGAAGCTGATCTTCAGTACAAAAAATATGGGCATCATCTTGGACGAAGTTACGAATTCGCATTATTCCATGCAAAGTTCCAGATGGTTCATTGCGATGGCAAGAACCAAATTCTGCCATACGTAGTGGCAAATCCCGATAACTTTTAATACCACGATTATAAATCTGGATATGACATGGGCAATTCATCGGCTTGACTGCGTAATCTCGATTTTCAGAACTTGTACTAAAAATCATATCGCCAAATTTATCCCAGTGACCAGATTTTTCCCATAAACTTTGGTCAACTAATTGAGGAGTATTTACTTCTTGATAACCATTGTCTCGCAATAAATCACGGATATAACTTTTGATTTGTAGATATATTTGCCAGCCTTTATCATGCCAAAATACCATGCCCGGAGCTTCAGTTTGAGTATGGAATAAATCTAACTGTTTACCTAGCTTCCTATGATCACGTTTTTCTGCTTCTTCTAATTGATGTAAATAAGTTTTTAAATCTTTTTTATTTGCCCAAGCTGTGCCGTAGATGCGTTGTAACATTTCATTATTGGAATCTCCACGCCAATAAGCACCAGCCAATTTCATTAGTTTAAAGGCTTTTATTTTACCGGTATTTGGTACATGTGGCCCTCGGCATAAATCAATAAAATCTCCCTGTTGATACAGAGATAATTCTTCATTAGTTGGAATTGATTCAATTATTTGGGCTTTATACTCTTCACCAAGTTCTCGGAAAAATTTAGTTGCTTCATCACGAGATTTAACCAAACGAGTTATGGGCAAATTCTGTTTAACTAATTGCTGCATTTTAAACTGAATTTTTTCTAAATCGTCTGGAGTGAAACTTTCTTCGTAAGCAAAATCATAGAAAAAACCATTTTCAATCACCGGACCAATGGTAACTTGAGCGGTAGGGAATAAGCTTTTAACCGCTTGGGCCATTAAGTGAGAACAGGAATGGCGAATAATTTCCAAACCTTCTTGGTCTCGATCCGTGATAATTGCTAATTGAGCATCGGTTTCTATAATGGTTGATGTATCTACTAAATGTCCATCAATTTTACCAGCTATTGCTGCTTTGGCTAGTCCAGCACCGATACTGGCTGCAACTTCTGCTATTGTTATTGGATTTTCAAACTGGCGTTGGCTGCCATCAGGTAATGTTATAATTGGCATAATAAAAAAGCACGCAACTTTGAATAGATCAAGTCCGTGCTTATTTCTAAATTAAGATGGTAGGCACGAGTGGGATCGAACCACCGACCACTACCATGTCAAGGTAATACTCTACCACTGAGCTACGTGCCTATTGAATTCATATATTATGAGTAATGTTATCATAAGTTTGCCTTTAATGCAAGCTTTGCTTAACTCAACAGCTTATTTTAAACTCATATATTTTCAATCTATAAACATAGCATCACCATAACTAAAAAAACGATATTTTTGCTCAACAGCATATTGATAGGCATTTAAAGTTTTTGAATGACCTGCAAAAGCACATACCAACATCAACAAAGTAGATTCAGGTAAATGAAAATTAGTTAATAAAGCGTCAACACTATTAAATTTATAACCGGGAGTTATAAACAAACTAGTTTCACCAGTATATGGTTCTATAGTTCCTGAACTTGAAGCTGTTTCCAATGCACGTACACTGGTTGTACCTATAGCAATAACTCGTCCACCATTATTACGGGTCTCCATAACCAATTCACACACATGAGGAGAAACTTCTAAATATTCTGAGTGCATGACATGTTGACTTATGTCATTAACTCTCATAGGCGTAAACGTTCCGGCTCCAACATGCAAGGTAATAAATGTTGTTTTAACTCCCATTGCTTCAATATTATCCAACATAGCTTGGTCAAAATGTAAACCGGCTGTTGGTGCAGCCACTGCTCCTTGTTGTTGGGCATATACAGTTTGATAACGATTAATATCAGATTTAATGTCAACTCTTTTAATATATGGTGGTAAGGGAATATGTCCAATCCTTTCCAAAGTAGCATATATTGGATCATTAAACTGTAATTCAAAAAAATTTCCTACCCGTTGTAAAACCGTTACTTCAACATCAGGTTCTAAATACAATTTACTATCTGGTTTAGGAGCTTTACTAGCTCGTATTTGAACTAAAGCTTTATTGTCAGATAAAATTCTTTCAACTAAAATTTCAACTTTGCCTCCAGAAGCTTTATTTCCAAATAAACGAGCTGGAATAACTTTAGTATCATTAAATACTAAAAGGTCTTTAGGAGTTAATAAGTTTGGAAAATCAATAAATTGTAGATTTCGCAATTGATTCACATATAGAAGTCGGCTAGCAGTGCGAGATTCAGTTGGATATTGAGCAATTAAATCTTCAGGCAAATAAAATGAAAAATCAGTACGTTGCATTATATATTAAAATGATAAATTATTAGATAGAAAAAAAAAATAACTAAATCTCTTTACAATTATTATATGAATTCACTATAATAGGCAAAGTTTGATAGATTTAAAGCTGTGTAATTTTTTATTTTTGGAGGTAGGTTAAAAATTCACTGTTTCATTTAATCCTTTAAATTGCCGAGGTGGCGAAATTGGTAGACGCGCTAGACTCAAAATCTAGTGATGGTGACATCGTGTCGGTTCGAGTCCGACTCTCGGTACCAACCCTTCCAAATATAACGGATTTCTCATTATGTTTATAGAATATACCTTTACCATGGATGATGGCAAGGGTTTAAATTATAGAATAGAATTTGAGAGGTCTCGAGAACCTATTTTAGAACAATCCTCCTATCCTGAATGGACTAAATTAAATTTCCATCAATGTCCTCACTGCCCTTTAAAGCTAACTGAAAATTCTCATTGTCCAATAGCTATTGATGCTCATGAAATTGTCATCGGATTTACAGAAATTTTGTCCTGTAAAGAGGCTGACATTCGAGTTTTAACTCCAGAACGTGAGTATTTTAAACATACGGATACTCAAACTGGTTTAAGAGCTTTGATAGGTTTTGTTATGGCTACCAGTACCTGTCCAATTATGTTCCCATTTCGTGGTATGGCGTATTACCATTTACCATTTGCATCTTTGGATGAAACTGTGTTCCGAGTTACATCTTCATATTTATTACATCAATATTATGTCTCTCGTAAAAATGGTGAATTTGATATGGAATTTGTGGGTTTAAAAGAACGTTTTAAAGAAATGCAAACTTTAAATCGTCATTTTTTAGAGCGTATCAGAGCTGCTTGTGAGGCTGATTCCAATCTTAATGTATTAGCTACCTTATTTACGATTTCTTCAATGTTATCTCTTTCGCTAGAAAGACATTTAAATGAAATTGAACATTTATTTGTTTGAACATGTAACTTGATTATCAATTTTTTTACTTGAAGCCAAAAGAGTATTATTTTAATTCAACTAGTTAAGGTAATCTTATAGAAAGTAGTGGTGTATAATATATTGGGAACGAGAGGATAAAATCTACAAAATTGGATATTTTCCTCCTCCAAAAAATTAGATAGTCCCTACAAATCAATGCAGTTTTAGTAAAATCAATAATATAACAGGTATAGGAACTGTCAGCAAAAATCTCCAATTAAGTTGTTTATGAATTAAACCCATTTTCATAGCAGGGGTATAATATTGATAACATTTTGTGAATTTTTTTAGAGGAGATATTTTAACTCTTAAAACTTGTAATTAAATTGAATGTAATTGTAATTATACAAATTAATCCATTACGGTACATTTAAAACTAGTTTCCTTTATAACAATATCCAAGCGTTTTCCTTGTTAAATAAGAAACATATGGTATATCTGTTAAAGGAAAGAGCATTTGTAATAGGTAGCAAGTTTATCTGTTGTGATTTTCAATATTTTGTCTTCAGTCTACATAATCAAAGAGCTTTAATTTTTGAACCAAACGATTTGCCGTATTAGTAGGTACGAGAACCAACTTCAAAATTAATCCAAAAATTCGTTGGTACATCAAGAGCGGCAAATACCCATAATTGATGTTTTTTGCTTTGTAAAATATGACCATAATTCATCCATTTGTACGAATTATTGAAGTGGTTCCAGATTGTAGCAATCTCAGCACAGTTGTCACGTAACAACATTCCTAGAACATCTGAATTAAAAGTCCCAATTTTTAACCAATCATTAGCTTTTGCTATCATTTTCATCAATGGCAATGGGATTTCTATAATTGATGTTGGTTTCAAATTCAACCAATTCTCCAGCAATTTCAGTAATTGACTCGCTGTCATAACTTCTGGTCCAACCAATTCTAAATACAACCATTTAACAGTCGAAAATCGTTCTTACCAAATTTGTGGTTGGCATACACCAGCAGTTATTTCATGACCTTCTTTTAATAAGGCAAGCAATAAATGTTGACCGATAAAACCACTAGCTCCGGTTAAAAATATTCGCATATCCTAAAATTACAAATTGATTAAAAAATCTTTTGTTTAATCACGCTATTTTATCATAAGTAGCTTGTATTTTATCATAGTTTACTATATATTTATTCTTATCCAATTCGTTGTTCATTTAGTATTTTTTCTATTTTGATTGTTAGAACATAGTATTATCAATTAAGAATTGTAATTGTTAAATTTGGTGACCAAAAAAATTGGAATATATCCTTTCATATGTAGATAATATAAAATATAATAAAAACATTACATATCATGTATTTATTCTTACTATTTGGATTTAATATAATACAATAGAACAATTATTAAAATAACCATTACTTAAAAAACCAACCTAAAAATAAATGAATCCATCAACTTCACAAAGCGTTTTATCCGGTATGCGACCTACTGGCAAATTACATTTAGGACATTTACACGGTGTATTAAACAACTGGATTAAATTACAACACGAATATAGTTGTTACTTCTTTGTTGCCGATTGGCACGCACTCACTACTGAATATGACAATACCGAAGTCATTGCTCAAAGCGTTTGGGAGATGATAATTGACTGGTTAGCTGTCGGAATCAATCCCGGCGAAGCGACTTTATTTATTCAATCCAAAGTACCTGAACATGCTGAACTACATTTATTGATGTCAATGTCCACTCCACTCAGTTGGTTAGAACGGATTCCAACTTACAAAGATCAACAACAAAAATTACAAAATAAAGACCTGTCAACTTACGGTTTTCTTGGTTATCCATTATTGCAAAGTGCTGATATTCTTGTATATAAAGCTGGGTTAGTACCAGTTGGAGAAGACCAAGTTGCCCATGTTGAATTTACTCGTGAATTGGCTCGCCGCTTCAATCATATCTACGGTAAAGAAGCTAATTTTGAAGATAAAGCCAAAGAAGCTATCCGTAAAATGGGTAAGAAAAATGCTAAGTTATATAAAAACTTAAGAAAAAGTTATCAAGAACAGGGTGATGATGAAGCATTAAATACTGCTCAAGCTCTGGTGGGAACTCAACAAAATATTTCGCTTGGAGATAAAAAACGTTTGCTAGGTTTTTTGGAAGGTGAAAGTAAAACTATTCTACCAGAACCAGAGGCATTGTTAACCAAAACAGCTAAAATGCCCGGTTTGGATGGACAAAAAATGTCTAAATCTTACCAGAATACTATTTCTTTGCGTGAAGCTCCAACTAGCATAGAAAAAAAGATTCGTACCATGCAAACTGATCCAGCTCGTGTTCGTCGAACTGATCCCGGTGATCCAGCTAAATGTCCTGTTTGGCAATTTCATCAAATTTATTCTACTGCCGAACAAAAAGCTTGGGTGCAAGAAGGTTGTCATTCGGCTAAAATTGGCTGTATAGAATGTAAACAACCAATAATTGACAGCGTGTTAGCTGAGTTAGCTCCAATTCGAGAACGGGCTTTACATTTCATCGAAGAACCTGAATCAGTACGAGCGATTATCAGTGAAGGTTGCGAAAAAGCCCGAGATACTGCACGGGAAACTTTGGAAGAAGTACGTCAAGTTATGGGATTAATGTATCGCTAATGGATGCCGATTCTCCAGAAGTTCAGGTTGAAGAAACTAAAACTACCAATGTTGTTGTTCAAGGTTCGCCACTAGAAACTTGGCCTACTGATTTGTATGTGCCGCCCGATGCTTTGCAAGTATTTCTGGAGGGTTTTGAAGGGCCATTGGACTTGTTGTTATATTTGATTCAAAACCAAAATTTTGATATAACCAACATTCCAATTTCGACCATAACTACACAATATTTAAAATATATTGAGTTAATTGAAGGTTTACATTTGGATTTGGCGGCAGAATATTTATTAATGGCAGCAACTTTAATGGAAATAAAATCACGTTCCTTGTTGCCAATTTCGGAAGACATTCAATCGGAAGATGATCCACGTACAAGATTAATTCAGCAATTGCGGGAATATGCTCAGTACAAGCAAGCAGCTCAAGATTTGGATGCTTTGCCACGAATTAACCGAGATATTTTCACTGGTTCGGTGGAACATCCAGATATTCCTAAGCAAATCGCACCACCAGAAGTTAGTTTGGATGAATTATTGGAGGTTATGCAAGATGTTATGCAACGGGCAACCTTGTTTACTTCACATCAAGTGGTTAAAGAACCATTATCAGTTCGAGAGCGGATGAGTGCAGTATTGGAACAATTAAAACAATTACAACAGATTGATTTTATAAAATTATTTGTTATGGAAGAAGGCAGGGCTGGAGTTGTTGTGACATTGTTAGCAATTTTAGAATTAACCAAGGAATCATTAATAAAAATCGTGCAACCCCAACCATTTGCTTCTATTCAAGTGGTTAGTTTGGAAGTTCAAGATGCCTGAATTAAAACCAATTATTGAAGCTGCATTATTTGCTGCTGGCAAACCGTTAGATGTTGACCATTTGGTCGAATTATTTGCCGAAGATGCTGTGCCACCTGAACGAAAAGCTATCCGACATGCTTTAAAAGAGCTAATTCAAGATTATACTGGAAGAGGTATAGAATTAGTACAAATAGCTAGTGGTTATAGATTTCAAACAAGGGCAGATTTAACTCAATGGCTTAAGCGATTGCAACCAGAAAGAGCGGCTCGTTATTCACGAGTGTTGCTGGAAACTATGGCAATCATTGCTTATCGCCAACCTATCACCCGTTCTGAAATTGAAGCAATTCGTGGCATCAGCGTTAGCACTGACATAATGCGGCGATTGCAGGAATACAATTGGATACGGGTATTGGCTCATCGCAATACTCCCGGTCGGCCAGCTTTATATGGTACAACTCGTGGTTTTCTGAATCATTTTAACCTGAAAAATTTGAATGATTTACCAGCTTTGACGGAGTTAATTATTGAAGGGCCAACTGATGTTAAATTGGAACCTGATAAAGATAAACCAGTTGAGGAAACCACAGAAAATGAAGAGTTGACTGTTGAAGACGGCTTAAGGAACGTGCATGAAACAACTATATCAACTTGAGGCAAGCAATGTAATATACTAATTTGTTAGGGAAATTAATTTTTCTAACTTAATAATATTAGTCCCACTGACTCAACCATGATTTATTTTGTTAATAAATAACGATGCTATTAAAGATTTTGATAGTAAAGATATAAATATTATCAGCAAAAAGCTATGTTTCGAGTCAAATTAAAATATATTTAATCAGGAGATTAACAATGGAGCTAAGAAATTGGATTGGAATCATTATTGCTTTAGTCGGAGCCATTCTTCAACCCATCGGTTGGATGTATGTATATTGGATTCATGCACTTTCATTTATTTTGATATTTGTTGGTATATTAATATTTGCAACTCAGAAATATATAGAAAAATCCGAAGAAAAAGAATTTGGTACTGGAGCACATAGAGATAATTGTCCAAGATTAGGTGATGTTCATGGTTATAGTGGGTGGAATGATGGAGGACGTATTGAAAGTTGGTCGTCAAATAATGGTGGAAGTGACGGAGGTGGAGGAGGTTGCTGAAATTGTTTTTTCTGGTTCCCATGCATCAGCGTCACTGTCATTAAGTTAAGAAAATTGGTTGGAGTAACCACAAGAAATAACCCATACAAATCATCATATAACGTAGGGGCAATCCTTTATAGTTGCCCTTAACTTAATGACATTGACTCTGGTGAGTGGGAACCAGAAAAAATGATTTACCTGCTTTGACGGAACTAGTTATTGAAGGACCAACTGATGTTAAATTGGAATCTGATAAAGACAAACCAGTTGAGGAAACTACAGAAAATGAAGAATTGGTTGTTGAAGATGGTTAATTATATATATTTTCAAAAAATAAAAATTCTCAGACCAGACCTGTCAAGTTTCGCAAACCTGGCAGGTCTTTTTAACATCAATTATCAAATAATATTTATACTCAAAGGAGGCATGTATGGCCATTCTTGATAATATATCTAAAAAATTTAAAAATACAAAAAAGGAAAAATGTGAAGAATTATTGTTGGACGACCCTTACCAAACGATAACTTTTCCTAATAAACATTCTGCAAACCTAGTTAAAGCTTCATCAGATGTCACCCCTGAACAGGTAATGTTTAAGCTACCATTCACTACACCTAGATCTGTTATTATGATGTCAGGTGATACTCAAGGTTTAGATGAAGCAACTCAACAACGGCTAGTACAATTATTTAGTCGTGGTTTAGCCAGAACGGCAATTAATTTAGATGCAGTCATAATAGACAATGGTAAAACTTCAGATTTAACCACTTTGATTGGACAAAGTATTGCGGATCGTGGGTATAAATCACCATTGATTGGCGTAACGTCATCCACCCAAGTTAATTATCCAGAGCAGGAAGAAGAAACTAAAGGGACCGTACCTTTAGAACCAAACCATACTCATTTTGTTTTAGTTGATGATGCTCAACATGTAACGGAATTCAAATATCGTTTAGGTGAAGCGATGGCTTCTCAAAAAGCTGCAATAATGATATTGGTCAATGGCGATGAAGAAGCGCGTGCCGAAGTTTTACAAGCAGTTCGTATGGGTTGGCCTATCATAACTGTAACAGGTACAGGAAAATTAGCAGATGAAATTGCTGAGTTATCTCAAAATCCTCCAGATTTTATTCCTGAGCCTGAATTAGCTGAAATAATTGCTGATGGTCAGATAATTCAATTTTCGGTTAAAGGTGATGTTAAAGAATTAGATAGGCTTATTTATCGGCAACTTGGTGGTGATAATACCTTAAAGCTTGCTTGGCAACAGTTTGCTATCTATGACAAGAACGCAACTCGGCAACAAAAATGGTTTCATCATCTTCAGTTTTTGATAATTTTTTTTGCAGTACTCGGAACTTCACTTGTCCTATTACAAGCTACCTTGGACTTGCAAGTTCAACAGTCAAAAATCATTTCCTCAAATCGTCCTATTGTAGAAAATTCTTGTTTTGATGATAATTTGAAAAAAATTATTCAAGAATATAACAAAGATGAAGCTGAATTTAACGTTGAAACTTTTTGTGAAAAGATAAAAAAACGTTTAAAAGAAGAGGGAAAAATAGAAGACATACCAAAAGAAACATCGAAAGATGTACCAGAAGGAATTTTGAAAAACATACCAGAAGAAACATTGAAAAATGTTTTGAACTTGTATAAAGAATCCAGCTTTATAGTCCAATATTTATCAAAATCAAACAGGCTTACACCGTTTGTTGAATTGTTTATTATCATTTTGCAATGGTTCATCGTAGCCATCCCTATTATTATCACACTTTTGGTTGGAGTATCAAACCATTTTAGTAATGGGCAAAAATGGATTTGGTTGCGTAGTAGTGCTGAGAATCTCAAAAGCGAAATTTTTCGTTATCGTACCAAAACTGGTATTTATCACAATGATAAAGAAAGAGAAATTGAAATTGCTGAAAAGGTTAAACAACTTAATAGTCATTTGATGCAAACAGAAGTTAAAATGTCGGCTTTAAAAAACTATGAAGGTATTTTACCGCCACAATATAGTGTTGCAGAAAATGATGATGGTTTTACTATGCTTTCTCCAGAGCGTTATATCAAAATGCGTCTTGCAGACCAGCTTGAGTATTATCAGAATAAAACTGCACAGTTAGAACGTAAATGGACTATTTTACAATGGTGTATTTACGGTTTAGGCGGGATAGGTACTTTATTAGCCGCACGTGAATTTGAACTATGGATTGCATTAACAACTGGGCTTGTGGCTGCATTAACAACTTATTTAAGCTATCATCAAATAGAAGAGCGATTAGCTAAATATAATCAGGCTGCTGTTAATTTAACCAATATTCTTAATTGGTGGACTGCATTATCAACTTCTGAGCAAATGAAGCAAGATATGATTGATAAATTGATTGCAAGCACTGAAACTGCTTTAGGTAGCGAGTTCAATGAATGGGTCAAACAGATGCAAGAAACCATGATGGCTCTGAAGGAACAAGAGGAAAAATCCAAAGATAAGGATAAGAAACAAAAAGAAACTACTGTGCAATCTCCAAAAAATACTGAGCAAGATTTATCTATTAGCTCATCTATTAATCCAACATCAACCGCAGCCAAAACCGAAGTTAAGTAGTTCGCAACTTGCGTAAGAATTCTTAAATTTGAAAGGTACTATAGTTTTTCAGATAAATATTTTCACAAAAAACCTACGAGGTTTCCAAAACCTCGCAGGTTTCACACGAATGTATCTTAATGAATGTCTATATGAATAAATTAAAAACACTTAATACGCTTCATCAAAGTATTGCTGATCTTAATAAGCAACTTTTGGCAGGAGAATGGTATTTGAGTCAAGCTAAAACTCCAGAAGAAAAAGCAAAACATGAAAATATCATGACTGATAAAGAAAAACAGGTAAAAACTCTTATTAGCCAACTTAAAACAGCTTGTGCAAATGATCCGATAACAACCAAAGCGTGGGTTGTGATGCATCAGGAAATTCTACAAGAAATTACCGAATCAATTAAAGTTGCCGTTCCACCACCTGAGTCTCATAAAGTAATGCTACATGTAGCCGAACAACAAATGGCTGACTGGGATAAAGTGTTGATTGGTGAACAAATTTACGTATCCATTAATGACCATTGGTTTAAAGATTATTCACAACGTTTAGCAGAAAAATTATGAACAATAAATTCAAAGACCTCTTCATTTCCTATGGCCGGCGTGAAAGCCTCGGCTTTGTTGGGCGTTTGCACCAACAGTTAAAACTAGCTGGCTATGATGGCTGGTTTGATAAAGTTGATATTCCCGATGGGGAAAAATACGATAAACGCATTAATCATGGCATTGAAGCAGCACATAATTTCGTTTATGTGATGGCTCCACGTTGCATGACTTCGCCTTATTGTTTGCTTGAACTGGAATATGCTCGAATACTTGGCAAGCGGGTGATTCCAATTGACCAAATGCAATTGTTTAAAACTGAGTCGGCAAATTTGTCTGATGGTGATAAACAGATTTTAGTTAAGTTTTATCAAGATAATAATATTGAGCTAAATAAGGATATTCAAACAACTCAAGATGTGTTAGACCGTTCTAATTTTTTGATTGATACAACTGATTGGTTGGCTGCTAAAGAGGAGGTTTCTGATGAAGACTGCCAACATTTGCTTGACTGGGCTAAAAAGTACGAAAACCATTGGGCGAAACATGATGATTTAGACTATTTGAAGTCTGTTGAACTTCCTGTGTTTGGTGAAAATATTGATACGCTTGAGAGTGTTGTTGAGCGAATAACGGCGGTGCTTGATAGGCAAACTGATTATGTGCATCATCACACAGAGATTTTAGTAGAAGCATTACTTTGGCAGAAAAATAAAAAAACTACAAAATATTTATTAGTTGGAGAAGTACGTTTAGCTGCTGAAAAATGGCTCTCGACAGAGTTTAAAGCACCAGAACAACCACCATGTCAACCTATCCCACTAATTTGTGAATTTATCTGTGAATCTCGTAAAAACGCTGAAAATCATTTGACCGATATTTTTATTTGTGGTGATGCATCAGATATTTGCAATTCAGTGGTGCAATCTTTATCACGATATGGGAAAACTTGTTGGCTGCGTGAACAGGATATGCAACAAGATGTACGTCCTGAATATGTGATTGAACAAGGTATTGAAGGAGCGGATAATTTTCTCCTTTTCTCAAATAACTCTTATCAACATGAAATAACCCATGCTTTAAATTATAACAAACGGATTATTTTAGTTGGCCAAAATACGGAAATTCCAGACCAGTTTAAAGATTTGCCATGTTTTAATTTTAATCAAGAGCATGATATTCATGAACTTTTAAAACTTCTAGCTCATGAGCAGGATTATTATCATCAACATAAACTCTTACTGGTGCGGAGTCGCAAATGGGCGGCTGAAAATAGAAAGTCAACGTTTTTGTTGCAAGGCCATAGGTTGGAACTGGCAAAAGTTTGGCTGGACACGCATGAAAAACGTTCTCAAAATTCACCTCTGCCATTACATCATGAGTTAATCACTGCCAGCGATAATGCAACGCATCAAATAGGAACAGAATTATTTGTTTCTTATTCCCGTAAAGATAATGATTTTGTTCAGAAATTAAATACTCGGTTACAAGAAGCTGGTAGAACTGTTTGGTTTGACCAAGAAAGTCAACAAAGTGATGCTGATGAAGAGGTTGATTTTAAACCGGAGGCTTTTAAAGGAATTGATAATGCGGATAATTTTGTGTTTGTTGTGTCGCTGCCATCAGTTGATTCACCTTATTGTCAAGCTGAATTAGAACATGCAACTCAACAGGGCAAACGGGTTATTTTACTGTTGTATCGGCAAGTTGAACTTGAATTGCCGGATGCTTTGCGGTTAGATTGCACTGGTGATTTTGAAACAGTTTTTTTGGAATTAATCCAGAGTTTAGAACAGCAAAAATATTATGTCCATCAGCAAACTGAAATTTTAGCACAAGCACAGTATTGGCAACAAAATCAAAACTTAACTCAACATTTGTTAGTGGGGCAAGAACGAACTGCTGCGGAAGATTGGTTATTGACTGAATTTTTGCCACCAGCTCAGGCTCCATGTCAGCCTACGCCATTGATATGTGAGTTTATTTGTGAGGCTCGCAAGAATGCTGAAAATCTGATGACTGATATCTTTATTTGTTATGACGTTGAACATGATAAAGAGATTCGGGATGAGGTGATTCAGTCGTTATCATATTATGCCAAGACTTGTTGGACGCATGATCGGGATATTAAAAAAGGGGAAAAATATGCAAGGGCGATTGAGTGTGGGATTGAGGGGGCGGATAACTTTTTCTTCTTTATTTCTCCATCTTCAGTGGTTTCTGACTATTGTCTGCGGGAATTAGCTCATGCGTTAAAATATCATAAACGGATTGTGCCGTTGTTAATCAAGCCAACTCCAGTTTCAGATATGCCGGATGGCTTGCGGAGTTTGCAGTATATTGATCTAAGTAATAATCCAGTTAATGAAATTTTGAATATTTTGAAGCAGGAACAAGATTATTATAAACAGCATAAAGTTTTGTTAGTTCGGGCTTTGAAATGGAAAGAAGAGAATCAGAAGTCGTCATTTTTGCTGCGAGGGCATAATCAAGACAATGCGAAAACTTGGTTGCGGTTGCATGATAAGCGGAAAGAGCATTTACCTCTTGAATTACATCATGAATTAATCAAAGCAAGTGAGGCTGCGAAAGGTCAATTAGGTACTGAGGTATTTATTTCTTATTCTCGTAAAGATGGGGATTTTGCTCGGCATTTGAATACTGAGTTGCAGGAGCAAGGCAAGACGACTTGGTTTGACCAAGAGAGCATAAGTAGTGGGGTTGATTTTGAGAAGGAGATTTATAAGGGTATTGATGGTGCGGATAATTTTGTGTTTGTGATTTCGCCGGATGCGGTTGATTCTGAGTATTGTGAGCGGGAGGTTGATTATGCTAGTGAGCAGAATAAGCGTTTCATTAGTATTTTGCATCGGGAAACTGATCCATCTGTAATGCCAGAGGCGTTGCGGAGGATTAATTGGATTGATTTTAAGGATGCGGAGTTTGAGAAGTCTTTTCCTGAGTTGATTCAGGCGATTGAGTTGGATCGGGAACATGCTCATAAGCATACTGTGTTGCAGCAACGTGCTGGAGATTGGGCGGAGAATAATAAGAGTGGTGATTTTTTGCTGAATATTACGGCCTGTGATAATGCGGAGAGATGGCGGGATGTGGCGGTTGAGGAGGAGAAACAACCGGCTCCGACTGAATTGCAAGATGGTTTTATTGATAAGAGTAGAAAGGCTATTCAGAAAGCTAATCAACGGAAGAATATCTTATTTAGTTTTGTTGGATTATTAGCTATTTTAGCAGCGATTGCGGCAGGATTTGCTTTTGTTAAGATGGGGGAAGCCAAAGAACAAGCCCAAATAGCATTAATTGAGAAACTTGGTGCTCAATCTATAGTTGCTACAGAATCTCCAAGTGCAAGCAATGGCTATTTTGAACACGCTCTCTTATTAGCAGCCCAAGCTTTTAATGAAAAAGATATAGTAACCAGTAAAAGCAATTTATTACGAGTATTGCAAGCTAAGAAGCATAAAAAAGCATATTTATATGGCCATTCTGGCGGTGTGACAAGCATTGTAATAAGTCCGGATGGCAACCTGCTTGCTTCAGGCAGTATTGATAATACCGTGCGTCTTTGGGACGTAAAGAAACAAAAACCGCTTGGCAAACCTTTAACTGGGCATTATTCTGATGTAAGGAGCGTTAGCTTCAGTCCGGATGGGAAAACCCTTGCTTCAGCTGGTGATGATAATACCGTGCGTCTTTGGGACGTAGAAACCCACAAATCACTCGGTAAACCTCTAACTGGACATTCTTCTGATGTAAGGAGCGTTAGCTTCAGTCCGGATGGAAAAACCCTTGCTTCGGCAAGTTATGATAAAACCGTGCGCCTATGGGATGTTGAAACCCATAAATCGCTCGGTGAACCTTTAACTGGGCATTCTGATGGTGTTATGAGCGTTAGCTTCAGTCCGGATGGAAAAATCCTCGCTTCGGCTAGTGAGGATAAAACCGTGCGTCTTTGGGATGTTAAAACCCATAAATTGCTCGGCGAACCTTTTACTGGATATTTTTCTTCTGTTGATAGCGTTAGCTTCAGTCCAGATGGAAAAACTCTCGCTTCGGCAAGTTATGATACTGTGTATCTTTGGGATGTTAAAACCCATAAATCGCTCGACGAACATTTAACTGGACATTCTGAGGTTATTAATAGTGTTAGCTTCAGTCCGGATGGAAAAATCCTCGCTTCGGCTAGTGAGGATAATACCGTGCGTCTTTGGGATGTTGAAACCTATATCAGCGAACCTTTAACTGGACATTATGATGCTGTTTATAGCGTTAGTTTCAGTCAGGATGGAAAAACCATCGCTTCTGGTAGCTTGGATAAAACCGTGCGTCTTTGGGATGTCAAAAAATCACTCGGCAAACCTTTAATTGAACATTTTTCTTCTGTTGAAAGCGTTAGCTTCAGTCCGTCTGTTGAAAGCGTTAGCTTCAGTCCGGATGGAAAAACCCTCGCTTCGGGTAGCTGGGATAAAACCGTGTGTCTTTGGGATGTTAAAACCCATAAGTTGCTCGGCGAACCTTTTATTGGACACACATCGATTGTTAATAGCGTTAGCTTCAGCCCGGATGGAAAAATCCTCGCTTCGGCAAGTGAGGATAAAACCGTGCGTCTATGGGATGTTAAAACCTATAAATTGCTTGGTGAACCTTTAACTGGACATTCTTCTGATGTAAGGAGTGTTAGCTTCAGTTCTGATGGAAAAATTCTCGCTTCAGCAAGTTCTGATGATACCGTACGTCTTTGGGATGTTAAAACCCATAAATCGCTCGGCGAACCTTTAGCTGGACATTCTTTTGTTGTTAATAGCGTTAGCTTCAGTCCGGATGGAAAAATTCTCGCTTCAGCAAGTTCTGATGATACCGTACGTCTTTGGGATGTTAAAACCCATAAATCGCTCGGCGAACCTTTAGCTGGACATTCTTTTGTTGTTAATAGCGTTAGCTTCAGTCCGGATGGAAAAACTATCGCTTCGGGTAGCTGGGATAAAACTGTGCGTCTTTGGGATGTTAAAACTCATAAATTGCTTGGTGAACCTTTAACTGGACATTTTTCTTGGGTTCAGAGCGTTAACTTCAGTCCGGATGGAAAAACCCTTGCTTCGGCAAGTTTTGATAAAACCGTGCGTCTTTGGGATGTTAAAACTCATAAATCGCTCGGCGAACCTTTAACTGGACATTCTTCTGATGTAAGGAGCGTTAGCTTCAGTCCGGATGGAAAAACCCTCGCTTCGGCTGGTGATGAAACTCTACGTCTTTGGGATGTTAATCCAAACTCTTGGAAACAACAAATATGCACAATTGCTAATCGTAACCTTAGTCATACAGAATGGCGTAAGTATATGGGAGACCGTCCTCATGAAAAAACTTGTCCTGATTTACCTATAGATACGCTTGGTGCGATTGAATTGGTTAGTGAAGGAGAAGCATTAATTGAAGAAGGAAAAATGAAAGAGGCGATTGATAAATTTAAACAAGCATTAGAATGGGATGCTAATATTGTTTACCTTGATCCTGAAACTAAGGCTAAACAGTTTTTTGCCAAAGGGTTAGTTGAACAAGGAGAAGAATTAGCTAGTGAAGGTAAAATTGAAGAGGCAATTGGCAAATTCAAAGAAGCACAGGTCCAAGATTCTAATTTAACTTTTAAGCCAAAAATTAAGGCCAAACAGCTTTTTACTAAAGGGCTAGTTGAACAAGGGGAAGAATTAGCTAGTGAAGGTAAAATTGAAAAGGCAATTGGCAAATTCAAAGAAGCACAAGTCCAAGATTCCAATTTAATTTTTGAGCCAGAAGCTAAAGCTAAACAAGTATTTGCTTCTAAGTTAGTTGAACAAGGTGGAGAATTGGCTAGTGAAGGTGAAATTACCGAAACTATTAGTAAATATCAACAAGCTCAACAGGTAGATTCTGATGTAAAAATTTATGCTTGGCAATGGAATACACTTTGTTGGAATGGTAGTTTGTATGGACATGCTACTAAAGTAATAGAATACTGTGAAAAAGCAGTGGAACTTGAGCCATATTCTAGTAGATATAAAAGTCGAGGATTAGCAAGAGCTTTAACTGACAATATTCAAGGTGCAATTGAAGATTTTAAATTTGTGGTTAAAAATTCTACTGATGAAGAACTTATAGAACAAGCTCAAGGCAGGATAGATTCTCTCCAAAAAGGTGAAAATCCATTTACTGAGGAGGTTTTGGAGGGATTGCGGTAGGTTTTGAACAGGATTATGCAGGATTAAAGGATAAAACATGATTAAACCAAAATTTATTTTAAAATCCTGCCTATCTTTTAATCCGTTAAATCCTGTTCAAACTAATTTGACAAACAAACCTAACATCATTACAATTTGATTTGCACTTAGCTAGGGAATCTAGACCTGAAAAAGTGGTAACCACAGAATACCGCTCTGCTAAGTGTTTTAACCAAATATCTGTGAAATCCTTTCAATTAACTGCTGTGGAGAGTCTTAAATGACCACCCAAAATTTAATAAGCCATGATTTTCATGGTACTACGATCCGCCAGCGTTCTGATGGCTATTTGAACGCTACCGATATGTGTAAGGCTTCTAATAAAAGGCTTAATGATTATCGTCGTCTTAAATCTACTAAAGAATATTTTAATGTACTTTCGGGGTATGCGGGAATTCCCGCAGACCTCATAATTCAAATCACTAAAACCGGATTAAATGATAAGCGTGGTACTTGGATCGAGCCACATGCAGCAATTAATTTAGCTCAATGGTGTAGTCCAGAATTTGCCGTCATGGTAACTGAATGGGTATTTGAACTTCTCAAAACAGGCTCAGTAGAACTGAATCCCGAACAATCTAAACAAAAAGTTGCCCAACTTGTCCAAGCCAAATCCAAAGAACTAGACAATCAGAGAATTATCGGTAATGCTAAACGAATTGCTCTCAACGACTTCATAAAAGACCAATTTGGCTATGATACATTAGCAATGTTTGAAATGGAATCCCAAGTTGCCGAGGTTCAACAAGCCTTATTAAATCCTACCAAAATAGCCGAACGAGTGAGTTTAAAAAGTGCCATAGCAGTCAACAAAGAACTAATTGCACTTGGACTGCAAACCAAACACTATGATAGCAACAAGCATGTCTACTACGAACTAACCGAAAAAGGTCTTAAATACGGCCAATATCAAGACACCAAAATCCGCAAAGCCTCCAAAACCATCCGAGCTATTAAATGGTATGACAGCGTACTAAAATTCTTTCAACTAGTACTTACTCCTACAATTAAACCACTTTCTCAACCAAACCTTCAACTATTTTAAGCGTATTATTTCCTCGTTCCCAACGACCTCGTCTCATCGTTATACATAAGCACCCAAGCAACAAATGTAGGGTGGATAGAATGAAATGAAATCCACCATTTTGAAGGTTCGGTGGGTTTCCACTTCGTTACTACCCACCCTACATAATATATTTTCATTTCAACTACTTAAATACTTATGTATAACAATGAGACGGCCTCGTTGGGAATGCCTTCAGCAACGCTCCGCGTTGCGAGACACAAAGCGTCCCCAAATGAATTCCCAACCAAGAGGTTGGGAACTAGTCAAAAAGGTGAAAATCCATTTACTGCGAAGGTTTTGGAGGAATTGCGTTAGGTTTTGAACATGATTATGCAGGATTAGAGGATTTTCAGGATAAAACCAAATAATTCCAAGAAACTATTCTGAAAATTTTATAATTCTGCAAATTCTGATTCTGACAAAATTGCCAACAATTACAATTTGAGCATGAATCAACTTGCGTACCGCTATTTTTCCTTTTGATGTCAATTAGTTTAATTCAATACACTCTTCTTTTGTTAATTTAACTTTGTACTTTTTGGCTGGCATGGTGAATATATTCGCTATAATTTGGTTTAAATTTATAGGTAATATATCATAATATTGTATTCATCATAACAAGAATGTCAGAGTACTAGGTCTTCTACCGTTGTGGATTTGGATTTTGCAGAGACGCATGCTTAACGTTCCTTATCTATGAGTAAATCTATGTGTTAAGCTTCTCCTATCTAATTTTTAGGCTGCAAAATAAAAATAGCTGTAACTACTATAACTAAAGGTATATTTTTTGCTTTGTTAAATAAGCAATATATCTTACTTGGTAGAAAATACTTTTCCTTAACTTAAATGGCAGTGAAGATAGGGAAAATTGTCGATTTTATTAACATACATACTCCCAACCATTAATCATCTTATCCAACAAAGAGAAATACTTATGTCTTATTTTTACCATCATTTTCTATTCACAACTTTAATAACTATCTCATTATTTTCTCATATCAGTCACGCTGAAATCACCTTTGATGGCAGCCAAGGTGAAGCTGGAGCTTTGTCAGGACCAAACTATCTTATTGAGACAAACAGAGGCACTTTACATGGTAATAACCTCTTTCATAGTTTTGAGCAATTTAATCTTCAGCTAAATGAAAGTGCAACATTTACCGGGCCAAATCAGATAAATAACATCATTGGACGTGTTACTGGAGGTAACATATCATCTATTGATGGCACTATCAATTCCGCCATTCCCGATGCCAATCTTTATTTACTCAATCCAAATGGAATTATGTTTGGCCCCAATGCCAGCCTTAATATTGATGGCTCTTTTTATTCAAGTAGTGCAGATTATCTACGCTTTGCTGATGGACAACAATTTGATACTCAAACCACTAAACCATCAATATTGACAACTGCTGCCCCAGAAGCATTTGGATTTCTTGACAATCAACCGGGCAATATAACTGTTAATGACAGCACTTTAAATGTACCAATAGGTAAAAATTTATCTATAATTGGTGGTGATATTCAAATACAAGGACAGAACTCTTATGGAGCTTTACTTGCTCCCGGTGGTAGTTTGCAAATAGCAGGTGTTGCTTCGAGTGGGGAAGTTAAGCAAGCAAATATTATGGATAACAGTTTTACTAAGTTTGGAAATATATCCATTCAAAATGAATTTTTAAACACTACTGATAATCCGGGCAAAGAAGTATTGATACGTGGTGGGCATTTTTTTATGAATAATGCTACCATTCAAACTCATGCTGATTTAGGTTACGGCAATATTGACATAAGAACCAGCGAATCTTTGCAGATAAAAAGTTCAGCACTTCAAACAATAACCAACCAAAATAACGCTGGAAATATCATATTACGTGGACAACAAATTAAACTGTCAGACAACAGTACATTTATCAATGCCACTCAGGGCATCGGCCAAGCTGGAGATATTGTTATTGAAGCAAATGATTCCCTGTTTGTTGCTGATAATACTTTAATCTCCAACACAACATCAAGTACTGGCAAAGGCGGTAATATCACTTTGGTTGCACCGCAATTACAAATAAACAATAGTAAAGTAAATAATGTTACTCAATCCAGTGGACAAGGTGGTGATGTTATTGTTAAAGCGGAAGATTTAACTGTAACAAATGGAGCTCTTATTCTGGTTAAAACTGAACAGGATGGTTCAAGTGGTATGATTAATATCCAAGCCACGAAATCAGTAGCGATAATTGGTTTTAATACAATGGGTAACCAAAGTAAAGTCATTAATCAAACAAGTGGCAAAGGTGATGTGGGTTCTTTAACCCTCACCAGTCCAGTCATTTTACTAGCAAATTATGGTGTCATTGGTGCGGATACTTTGGCTGAAGGTCAAGGTGGTGACATATTGATTAAAGCCGATAATATCAAAATAAATTCTTCTGCCGGCATAACTTCAGGTAGTACCAGCACCGGAGCTGGGGGAAATATACAAATAGAAGCAGGTCAATTGGAACTGGATACTGGATTGATTCGAGCAATAACGTTCGGTCAAGGTAATAGTGGACAGATTCAATTAAAAGTGAATAACCTTGTACTAGCTAATGGAGCCCAGATAGATGCTAGCAGTATTGGTGACGGTCAGGGTGGTGCTATAACTGTTACGGTAACAAATTCTGCGGAAATTTTTGGTCAGACTGTTGCACCTCAAAATGGTATAATTAGCCCAAGCGGTATAAGTAGCAGTGCTTTTGGCAAAGGAGATAGTGGTGTTA
Organism: Candidatus Halobeggiatoa sp. HSG11; assembly: GCA_030378105.1. Lineage (GTDB taxonomy): Bacteria > Pseudomonadota > Gammaproteobacteria > Beggiatoales > Beggiatoaceae > DRQV01. Next base: position 25,771 of record JAUCGL010000020.1, read on the forward strand.
TCAGCTTATCAGCACAATCCATTTCTTTAGACAAACGTGGGACTATTCAGACTTTGACTCAGGGAGCTGGCAATGCTGGTGATATTGTCTTAAATGTCAAGAATTTAAGTATAACAGAAGGTGGGGATATTGATGCCAGCAATGAAGGGAGTGGGCAAGGTAAAGGCGGTAATATCATTGTCAATGCAACTGATAAAGTATTTATTACCGCAGAACTGTTTGAAGGGCAATTTTTTGGCGGTATTTATAGTAATTCCGATAATGCTGGTGCGGGAGGTGATGTATCTTTGTCAGCCAAACATCTGACTTTACAACAAGGTGGGGCAATTTCGGCAGCAAGTAACGGTTCTGGGAATGCAGGGCATTTAATTCTTAGTGTTGATGGGGCGTTAAAGATAAAAGAAGGTGGACAAATCAATACTTCAACTCAAAATACGGCTGGCGGTAATATCACTGTTACAACACCGGTTTTACTGTACTTGCAACAAGGTCAAATAACCACAAGCGTTAAAGGCGGTAAGGGTGATGGTGGTAATATAACGATTGATTCTCCAATATTTGTTGCCATGAATGATGGTAAAATAATTGCCCAAGCCCATGAAGGACATGGTGGGAATATCAATCTTAAATCTAATCAGTTAATTAAATCTAAAAGCAGTTTGATCAGTGCTTCTTCAAAATTAGGTGTGGATGGTAATGTCAAGATTGATTCTCCCGATATAGATATGGAAGGTTTTTTAGTTATATTACCGGGTGAATTTGCAGATGCAAGTAATCAAATGAAAACTCCTTGTAGTCAACGGATAGTTGAGAATATGAGTAGTTTTGTAGTAAATCCAAGTGAGGGTTCTCATAGTTCACCTGATGATTTGTTGCCAAGTGGGCCTGTGTATTAGTTTGTCGATTAAAATCATCGGTAGTCCTGCAATATGTAGTGTTAAACCTACTAGGTTTTTGAAACTATCACTACTTTCTATAGGACTACCAAGGGGGAGGCAACCATTAAGGATTGCCCCTACGTTATATGATGATTTATAAGGGTAATCCATCAGTTACCCTACAAACTAAAAATACATATAGCTCTTTGCTAATAAAGCTATTCAGAGGCAGATACCATTTGGAATTGGTGAAATATAAGACTTAACCATAATTTTAATTTTTTGCCCATCCATAAATTGGGATACAAAAATTAGTCAAATTGATATACGGAGAGGTTAGGAATGAATTGTGAACAGTTACATTTTATGTTGTTTAATTTTGATAAAAGATATTATTTTTTATTATTAATCCCAGTATTCCCTAATGAGTATAAATGCAATCTGTCAACATTATCTATATATATAGTTCTTGCATCAACTCTTATCAGTTCAGCTTTATTAAGACTATTTAAAATACGAGAAAAAGTTTCTGGTTGGATGGATAAACGAGATGCAATAACATGTTTAGGAATAAGAAACTCAATCTTATAAGAATTCTGACCATCTGGAACTTGATACAATAAATAGTTTATTAAACGATAAGTAGCACTTTGCAAAGTTAATTGATCAATCTCATTAATCCACATGTGTAAACGTTTACTCATATGAGCCATAAGTTTAAAACATGTATCAGGGGATTCTCTTAAGATATTAATAAAGGGCTTACCTTCAAAACTAAGCAACGAACATTTCCCAATAGCTTGAGCAGTAACCGGATAAGTTGAGTTAGGCATAAACATCATAGCTTCAGCAAAAGTATGGCCCGGAGAAACAACTTCAAATACCTTTTCATCGCCTCCCAAAGAAGAACGCAATAACTTCACATGTCCGTCCTTAAGCAAAAAGAAACGTTTTGATGGTTGTTCATGCTTGAATAGGAACTCTCCAGCATCAAGTTGTATGGTGCGTATATCTTTCTTGATTAGTTCTAGCTGTTGTTCATTTAGTTCGGCAAATAAATATATTTGACGTAATTCTTGATCACTTTGAGGCTGCATTTTTTTTATAAATTTAATTGTAATTAAGGTATCCGTTATTATATTAATCTAACATAATAATGATATGACCCAATTCAAGCACGGGTATAAAAATATACTTGAATAATTTAAATATATACGCTTTGGAAATTAATAATAATTTATAGTTTTAATAAATTTCTATAGCATTGAAAATAACAAAAACTGTTTAAGGCTACAAATGGAAGAAACAATAACTCAAACATTCTCTAACGAACATTCAAGTTGCGATAAAATATTTGCTAAAGCAGAAAATTTAGTTGCTAAAAAACAATGGGCAGAAGCCGATACTGAATTTACTAGTTTTTATACTGCAATGGAAAAACATTTCGCCGCAGAAGAAGAAATTTTATTCCCTACTTTTGAAGAACGAACTGGTCAAACAATGGGGCCAACTCAAGTTATGCGGATGGAACATCAACAAGTACGACAAATACTAACTCAAATGCAAACTAGTTTAGCTCAACGTGATGTTGAACAGTATTTAGGACTATCTGAAACTCTATTAATGTTGATGCAACAACATAATATGAAAGAAGAACAGATGCTTTATCCCATGATTGATCAAGTATTTGGCAGTGAAGCTCAATCCTTACTTGAACGTGTTCGAGCAGCATGAAAACCATTGATGTAAGTCAGTTGGAACCATGCGAACCTATGGAACGTATTTTGGAAGCTATTCCAAATTTACAAGCCGGAGAATATTTACATGTATTGCACCGTATGGAACCACATCCTCTATATCAAATCTTAACTCAACAAGGTTATTCTTGGATAACTCAAGCTGATAAACAACCAATCGAAATTTATATTTGGCGTAGTAATGATCTTGCTGCTAAGGATAAATGCTTAACTCTTAATGAACACCGCTAATCTTGCTCTACGACAAACTCCGCCTTTATCAGTCCCAGTACGATTTTTTATAACTGCTCCATTATTTGGAATTTTAGCCAGTTTATTCTTAATTTATACTGGCCCCACAATATTAAGCAGTCGTTGGGGCTTAAACGCTCTTGCCATAACTCACCTATTAACTTTAGGTTTTGTTAGTATGGTTATGTTTGGAGCAATATTGCAATTATTACCAGTAGTTGCAGGGACTGTTATCCCTCATCCAGTTTTAGTCAGTTCAATAATTCATTTATTACTTACTTTAGGTAGCTTAAGTTTAACTATTGGTTTTGTAACTGGACAAAATTTCTTACTACGCACCGCTGTTTTCTTATTAGGGTTAAGCTTCTTAAGTTTCGTGTCCATTATAGAATATTATTTGATACAAGTCAAAGGAAATATTATTGTTGGAATGATTTTGGCATTGATTGCATTATTAATAACGGCCGGATTAGGAATTTTATTAGCACTAAGATATGCCTATGGAATAACGTTGCCATTACCAATGGTATTGGCTAATATCCATTTAACTTGGGGTTTAGTTGGTTGGGTTGGATTATTAATTATAGCAATAGCTTATCAAGTAGTGCCTATGTTTCAAATTACACCACAATATAACTCCAAGTTAATGCGATGGCTAATTCCGACATTATTTATAATTTTATTATTATGGACATTAGCCTATATTTGGTTAAGCGGTCATGACAGATTTTATATTGTCAATTGGATAACATTGATAATTGCTTTAGGATTAGCTATATTTGGTTGTATGACATTATATTTGCAGTTACAACGATTAAGAAAAATACCTGATGTTACGCTTAACTTTTGGCGAGTTGGAATAATTGGATTACTGCTAAGTATTTGCTTATGGATAATTGGTATTGGATGGCCCGAACTGGCTAACCAACCGTTGTACCCACTATTATTATTTGTTTTGTTTGTTGGTGGTTTTGTGTTAATGGTTATTCAAGGAATGCTGTATAAAATAATACCTTTTTTAATTTGGTTACATTTACATAATCAACAGTTAAATCCGTTAAAAACCATTAACATGGTACGAATTCCTCATATGAAGCAAATCATTTCATTAAAACAGGCTCAATATCAATTTTGGGCTTATATAACAGCTATGTTTTGTATCATATTAGCATTGTTTTTTCCAAGTTTAATTTATATCGCTGGCATTGTATTGTTGAGTTCATTTGCATTATTGGAGTATAATCTGTTTAAAGCTTTATTGTTGTATCGGTCGTTTCTTTAAAGTACAAGTGAAAAGTGAAAAGTGAAAATTATTTAAAACAGTAAGTTAAATAGTTATACAGTAATATTTTTTGTTATTTACTCTTCAATATTAGTTTTTCACTTTTCACTTTTCACTTTTCACTTTTTAAATGCCTGAATAATGACATGGCAATATTCCCTCAAAATAAAATTCTACGTTGGTCAATATGGTTCATATTTTTAGTTGGTTTAATTAGTTTATTAATAGTAACCATATTTGCAAAGCTACCAAATTATAAAACTCAAGTTGAACACCAGATAAGTGCTGCTGTAGAACAACCAGTTACTATAAAACTTATAAAAACATACTGGACTAACGGTAGTCCAACGATAGTATTACAACAATTACAACTATTAGAAAAAGACAGTAAAAAACCTGCAATAACAGTAGCTAATGTTAAAGTTATTCTGAACTTGTGGCAATCATTATTACAATGGCAAGTTATAACCGATAAGATAATTATTCAAGGCGGTGAATTTGCTGTTAATCACAACCAAAATGGGCAAATAAGCTTAGTTGGTTTAATATCTAAAAAAAACTCTAATAAACCGACTGATTTAACTTGGTTATCAAAACAAGCTTATATTTCCCTGCAAATTGACTCGCTCAATTGGTTAGAACCAAACTTACCATTACTTACTTTTTCTGATTTAAAACTTGCCATTGCTAGACAGGATAATATTTCCAAACTAACTGGCAGCGTTAAATTACCTAACCACTCAATCCAACAATTAAAAGCCGAATCATTGGCATTTGCAAGTTCATTTAACATCAAAAATCAACGTTTAAATATTGATGGACAAGTCACTATTGAAAAACTACAGTATTCTCAATCAATTCCACAATTAATTACTAGTTACTTTCAGATTCGACAGCAAGCTGATGGAATATGGTACACAACAATCAAGCAACAAATTTCCGATTCAGAACAATGGTTTGACCATAAAGTTAAATTGGCATTAACTCCTCCAAAAACTTTACAACCAGCTATCTCATTTTTATTGCCACATTTAACAATTCCACCAACAAAATTTGCCATAACTGATTTAAACGGCCAAATAAATAACTTACACTTAGAAAATTTATTTGCATTAGTTCCACTTGATGAATTTGCTCCTGAATTGACCGAAAATTTATCTGTAACAAGTGGTAACTTATACAACGTCAAATGGAATTATAACAAAACTTTCCAAATAGAAGCCGACTTTTCCAATTTAATTTTAGCGTTACAGCAAGCAAAAGTTCGTAATTTTTCTGGCCATTTAACTCTTAATTCTGAGGCTGGTAAATTAGATATTGACAGAGCCACAATAGTTCCAACTGATTTTCCAGTTATTTTAACCAGAGTTAAAGGCTCTCTTGATTTCAAACGTTGGCAGGTAAGCACTGAAAATTTGCAAGCTAGAGTTAATAAAATACCAATCCAAGTTGCTGGTGATGTAACAATGGATGAAGTATTGAAAAGCAACTTATTGATAACAGTTAAAAATACTAAACTAGAAAAACTCTTTAAACAGATTCCTGACCAAAATATTGTTCAACAATTAACTGATGCAAAATTAACTGGTTATCTCAATAAAGCTCAGATTTTTTTGCAAAGCATTGGTACAGAACTTAAATTTAAAGTTAAAGCATTTGTTGAACAGATGGCTATTAAAAATTATCAATTTGCTGATTCAAGAAAGATAACTGTACAAGATTTGACTGGCCAGTTGGAAATTGATTCTGATAAAAGTAGTTTTGCTATTAAGCAGGGAAAAATTAAGCTTGATCTGCGAGATTTGTACAGTAAACCGTTAAAATTTAAGGATTTGCAAGGTAAATTAACTTGGCGTGGAGAAAATTTAACTATAAAACAATTACAAGCTTTTGAAGATAAAACTAAAATTCAAATTAATGGCAAGTTAAAAATTCCTCAAAATGGAAAGATTCCTTACGCTGAACTTGTTGTTAATATGGCTAATGGCAAACTGTCCAAAATATCATCTTATCTTCCAAATAAAAAAATTCCAGAAGTAGTCAGATGGTTGAAAAATTCTCAATTAAAAGGTGATTTAAATAAGACTAAAGCTATAGTTCGTGGTCCAATTGATGATTTAATGGAAAAGCTTGAATTTAAAACTGATTTTAAAAACGCTTCTGTTAAATATGCTGATGACTGGCCAATGTTAACTCATGCCAAAGGTAAAATTATAATTAAAGATCAAAATTTAGTTATTACAGCTAACAAAGGTAAAAGTCTTAAGATGAAATTACACAAACCATTGAAAGTGAAAATAAATGATGTATTTAATGCCGCAGCAGTTGATGTAACAGTCAATGTCAAAGATAAAATATCCGATGGTCTTCATTTTGTTGAAAACACTCCATTATTACGTGACATTATTAAGCTCGAACAATTGGATTTACAAGGACAACTTGGTTTGAATCTTAACTTATCTATCCCGTTAAGCGAGGAAGATATTGTGATAAATACCCAGCTAACTTTTAGTGATACAACTATACGTGACAAGCTATTTGATGTTGTTGTTACTGATGTGAATGGAGTATTAAAGTTTGAAAAGCAACAGATTTTTACTGAAAATGTACGAGGCAAATTACGAGGTACACCAGTTAAGCTTTCCTTGTCAACTCAGACCAATCAAACACCTCAACGCACTGTTTTAAAACTTAATACTATTGCCGATCCAGAATTTATTTTTTATTATTTGCAGCATTTTGTTCCAGCCACTCCCCAACTACCACCATTTTTAGCTGGTAAAACTCCTCTTGCTGTGAAAATTGATTTTCCCAATAGTTCCGATGATTATATTGACATAGACATTCAAACGGCTTTTAATGGTATGGCAGTCAATTTGCCCGCTCCAATTGGTAAAAAAGCTGATAAATCAAAGCAATTAGCTGTTAAATTACATATTGATTCTTATGATGAAATAGTGATTCGTTCTTCTTATGGAAAGGTTTTTAACAATGTATTTACTCTGAAGCAAAGTCAATTAGAACGTGGTTATTTAAGCTTTGGAAACAAATTAGCAGAATTGCCTAAGGAAAAAATATTAAAAGTACAAGGTTCATTATCTGATTTGTCAGTAACTGATTGGCTGGAAAGTTTTAAACTTGATTCATCTGATTCAGAAACAGATTATCCATTACCAGTCGTATTAGTAGACCTTGATTTGGACAAATTTGAAGTTGCTGGTCAACAGCTTTCTGATGTCAAATTACAAGCCAAATATAAGACCTTTTCTGCATGGCAAGCTGCAATTAAGAGCGATAAAATTGAAGGACAAGTAACATTTCAGCAAAATAAAGTTGATTCGGATTTTAAAAAGTTAATTCTCTCAGTCCCAAAAACTGATGATGATAATAAATCAAAGTCTTCGCCACCAAACCCACATAAATTACCAATTTTATCATTTAATTGTGATTTATTAAAAATTGCTGATGCTAACTTGGGCAGAGTTAAATTACAGACTAAACCAAGTGACGATGGTATTAAGCTTAATTTATCAACTAAATCAACTCATATGGATTTACGAGCGGAAGGACAATGGCGTTATGTGGTTGGACAGCATCAAACTCGCTTAAAAGCTACTTTGGATAGTGATGATATTGGTTTTATGATGCAACAGTTCGGTTATTCAGAACCACCGATTGTTGGAGGTGCCAGCAAAATAAGTCTTAATTCTTATTGGTTTGACGCTCCTTATGCGGTTAATAGTGCAAATTTAGTGGGAACTTTAAATATCATAACTATGGCTGGCAATATTGTGGCAATTGAACCACCCGGAGTTGGGAGAGTTTTTGGTTTATTTGATGTGTATTCTTTACCACGCCGCTTAGATTTTGATTTCAGAGATGTGTTTGATAAAGGATTTGGTTTTGATACTATAGCCGGAAATTTCTTTATTAAGAAAGGCATAGCTCGCACTGACCAATTTATCATCCAAGGCCCATCAGCACGGATAAAAATTGATGGTTCGACTTATTTGGTTGATAAAACCTACGACCAAATTGTCACTGTATATCCGCATTTTTCAACTCCTATAGCTGTAGCCGGAGCTTTGGCGTTAGGACTAAGTGGAGGAGCTGTTGGGTTAATAGTGCAACAAGCTTTACAGAAAGAATTAGAACCAGTTATTAATTTCCAATACCATATAACAGGTAGCTGGGATGAACCTGAGATTTTATCTATAGATGTTAAGGGAAAATAGTTTATGGTGTTTATAGTTGGCTTATTGTTTAAGAGTTTGGAATACATGGTATGTTGGTATTAATTTTAAGACAACAAGTTATTTGTAATTTACATACAGTAATTGTTATGTTAATCTATTGTTTTAATTTAATGATTTTGGGGTGGGAATAATGAAATTTTTACAAGGATTATTAATTTTTGTGTTGTCGGTAGGTGTGTTTGCTGATGATAATGAGTTTGATTTTAAGGCTGGTGAACGGGCTTTTCAGAATGGAGATTTTAAAGCGGCAATATATCATTGGGAGGATATTTTATCTGAAAAAAATCTATTTCCCAAGCAAGGAGTTCATACAATGTTGCAATTGTCAGCAGCTTATCAAAATTTAGGTTTTTTGGAAAATTCTTTTAAAGTTTTAGAAAAAGCTAAATTCCATCTTGATAGAATTGAACTATTAGAAGAACGTAATGAATATAATGCCAAAATTCTTATACAGTTAAGTGATGTTTATGTTGCGATGAGAGACGCTAAAGTGGGGCGTATGAGTTGTAGTATGCAGAGTTTTGCTATAGATGCTACTTTTATTGATAAACCTTTGTTGCCAGAAAAATTTTTAGATGAAGCATTAGAATTACTTGAAGAAGCAAAAGAATTGGTTACTGATGATAAATTATTTTTAGCTAATATATTGAATAGACAAGGTAATGTTTTATCTTTACAAGAAAAAACCGAAGAAGCTTTAAAAATTTATCAAGACGCTTTAGGTAAATTATCAGGTAATGATAATCCTGAAACAAAACTGCTTAAGATAAAAGTTATGCTCAACGAATTTGATATTGATAATAAGAAACCTATAGGAGATTTAGAGCAATTAAGAAAAATGATAGATGAGTTACCAAATTCTCGTGACAAGTCTTTTGCTTTAATTAGTTTAGCTAAATTAATTATGGATTTTAAATTGGATGAACAAAAAAAAGAGGTTGTTAATTTATTAGAAAAATTCGTTTCTAAACCTGAATTCAACATAAATGTTAATAGAGGAGACAATTATGCTATTGCTTCTGCTAGATTTTATTTAGCTCAGTTTTATAATGATGCTGATAACGAGCAAAGCGTTAAGGATTTGGACAAGGCAATTAAATTAATTGTTGAAGTTATTTCTGCCGCCAATAAGTTAGGATATTTGGAATTGCTGTATAAGTCAGAATGGAAATTGGTAAAGTATTTAAAGAAACACAAAAATATTAGTAATAATAACAAATATTTGATTGAAAGTTTTTATGAACTTGCTACTAGTCATATGGATAGAATGGAAAAGCAGTATTCTATTTTACCAAAAGGTTTTCAAATTAAAAAACAAAAACTATTTTTTGAATATACAGATGTTTTACTTAAAAGAGCTGCTAATATAACTGAAAATGATAATAAGCAAAAAATTTTAAAAAAAGCTATAGAAGTGCTTGAACTATCTAAAATAGCAGAAGTAAAAGATTATCTTCGAGATGATTGTATTACTAAGGAGTTAGAAAATCAGGTTGAACATTTAGATGATAATTTACCTGAAGATGTGGCTATATTTTATCCGCTTCTGTTTGAGGATCGGATTGAGTCTTTGGTGGTTACCAGTGATGGAATAAAGCAGAATATTAAAAAACATGAAATTAGTTTAGAAGACACTGAAATTGATATTAATAATCTTAGATATACTATATCAGGCAATCCAGCAAATAATATCTATGAATTTGTAAAAATTATTTCATCTTTTTTTACAGATACTTTTTATCAATTTGAAGAAAGAAAAATTATTTCTATTGTTCCTAGTGGTGATATGAGAAGAATTCCATTTAATGTTTTATATTATAAAGATGAAAATAGTCTTATTGAAAAATATGCATTAGTATTAACTCCTAGTATAAAACTAACAAATAATGATTTATTAACAAATAATAATGATTTATTACTTGCTGGAACATCTAATTTTCCTGATGAAAATCCTAAAAGTCTTTGTCATACTATAGATGAACTGGTGAGTTCGGCATGTATTTTTAAAAATAAATTGGAGCAAATAAGAACATTACGTAATTCAAAATGTTTATGCAAAGTACAAATAGATTGTAATTGTTTAAGTGAGAATAGAGGAAATTGTGACAAAAATATAATTGATACACATGCAAAATTTAAACAATGTTTAGAAGATGAAAACGAAGAAATAGATTGTACATCAAATATTAATGTTTTATTAGGGAAAGATTTTACAGCAAGTAAATTGAAAGAAACTATTTCAAAAAATAAACATGGTTATTCTTCTGTACATATTTCAACACATGGTATATTTCAAGACGACTCTAAAAAAACACTTTTATATACTTCTGATGGTAATAATATTACTATGCTTAAATTACATGATATATTATCATCTAATAAAACTAACACATCACAAAATAGTAATTTAGACCTTCTTGTTTTAAGTGCTTGTCAATCTGCAAAAGGAAGCAAAAATAATATAAAACGTGCAGAACTTGGATTTTCAAGTGTGGCTATTAGTAGTGGCTCTTCTAGTGTTTTAGGTACATTATGGTCTGTAGAAGAAGAGTTTACAAAAGAATTGATAAATAGGTTCTATAAAAATTATTATGTAAATAAACTTAATAAAGCTAAATCTTTACAACAGGCTATTATAGAACTACAAAACATTGGAAATGATACTAACAATTCAAAACATTTTCGGCAATTCATCAAAAATGGAAAAGTATCACCATTCTATTGGGCTTCTTTTATTTTGATAGGTAAAGGGTTTTAATCGCACAATTATTATTTATGTTGGTAGTCTTATTTAAGAAATTAAAGACTACCAATAATAGTAGATTGTCTATGGTCTGAAATTTGCCGCTAAAGATATTTCAAATTCTTGAAGCATTGATTTTTCAATTTTATTGAAAGAGTCATTCTTTTGAGCAGAAACGACTTTTTGATAAATTTCAAAAATACATGTAGATGGAGATTTTTTAAATAACCATGTAATTTCAGCTATTAATTTTCCAAATTCATCAGATGATTTTTTATAATCAGTTGATTCTTCAAGAAAATTATTATAACGACCTTCTGTTAAACAACCAGTAGTGCTTGTAGAAATTTTAAAAGGTTTTGTAACTGTGACAGAAGAACCAATCGTAATTTTATGTACTCCTTCTGTAAATGCACAATTTTCAGGCTGCCTAAATTCTACTTTTTTATAGTAAACAATCTTTCCTTTTTTTGTTTTAACAGTTTTTCCGTCACTTGTGGTAACTACTGGTTCAACAAATTGGATTGGTTTTAATAAACAATCATCTAAACTTACATTTTCAAATTTCTTTTCATCACTTAGGTAACCTAAATAGATAATATCTTTTTTAGGAGAAGTGATAATCATTTCATCAAGTTCCAATAACGGTATACCAAGAACTTTTTTTGAATATGCTCTAGTTTTAACAAACTCTTTTTTTACAAGTTTCTTAACCCAACTACTAAACATACTTTTTGCACCTGTAATAAAAGAGTTTTTATTATTACCTGCCACCACAGGCACACTAAAAACCAACCCCAAACAAATCCCACCAACAATAAGCTTCCTCCTAACAGAAGACAGCCCCAAAAATATCCTACTCATAAATAACATCTCCTTAAAATGTAAAAAATTCCTACATATTAACTCAATAATGATGCCTACACGAAATAATAGTGACAAAATTATCATCCACAACATAGACCAAACGATTTTTATCATCTATTCTACGTGACCAAAAACCAGATAAATCCTCTTTTAAAGCTTCAGGTTTTCCTATTCCTTCAAAAGGGGTTCTCTTAATATTTTCGATTAGTTTATTAATCTTTTTGAGAGTTTTTTTATCCTGAGATTGCCAATAGATATAAGTATCCCACCCTTCACTAGTCCAAGCTAATTTCCTATTCATCTATCAATTCTTTTTCATAAATTTCTCCATTTCTATATTGTTCGATGGATTTTTTAAGATGAGCAGCATTTGCTGGAGAACTCAAAAGATGTAACGTTTCCATATAACCATTAAAGGTTTCTAAAGACATCATCACAACATCTTCCAAACCTTTGTTACGAGCAATTATAGTGTAATCAGAATTGTTGGACACTTGATCTAACACATATTTTAAATCATTTTCAACCTCATTAAAAGTAACAGTCCTCATAATTTCCTCAATTATAGCATAAATAATCATTCAAAAACATCCTCCAAACTATCACCATCCAAAACCTTATCCAAGTAACATTTTAATTGCACTGAATCAGCTTGATTTAATTTATCATTCACCCAATCAGGCAAATTATTAAATCGTTTCTCTAGTAAATGGCGTAACATAGAAATTTCACCTTGTTCCACACCTTTTTTCAAACCTTTATCAAACATACCCTGACGCAAATCATTTTCACTATACTCATCAATCATTATTGTTCGATCATCCACCGAGATTGAATCCTGCTTGATATAATCAAAAATTTTTAATATTTCTGCTTTATGATAAACAGTTTCGTCTACCTCCTCATCCAGCGTATCCTTAATAGCCAACATCCACTCTCGCAATGGTTCTGGAGTATCATCACTAACATAAGGAGGACAGATATAAATGATTTTATGAGCAATTTCTCCCAATGGCTTGCCATCCAAAGTCTTTGGGTCAAAGTCAATAACAGCAATATCATTCTGATGATAATCACCAGAAGTTAATACCACCAAAGTATAAACCTGTAAATTATGTCTATAACTCTTGCTATTAGCCACTTGTTCTAAAATTGCCGAACAATGATAATGTAAAAAACGATCATAATGGTCTTTATAGCGAGCATGTTGAATATCAACTATTACCCGATTCTTCTTATCCTCAACAAATAAATCAAACCGAGAATTAACCTTACCTACCGGTGGATCAAATGATTTTTCAGTTTCAACATGGTCAATTTCCAGCTTAATGCCAATAAAATCCTCCACAAAAGCTGTAAATATTTCTGGATGGCAAAAAGCTTTCTTAAAAATCACACCGTAACGTAATGGAGCGACTTTAATCATGAATTTAATCCAACCTTCTTACCAATCAAATTTTTCTTACGCATCTGCCGCAACTCCTCAAAATCACTCATCATTTGATACAACTGAATCATAAGTAATGGAATAGTAAAATCAAGCCAAATTCCCATACCATAAAAATACACTGCTGGCACTAACAATATCAGTATAAACAACATCCCAGAAAGCATCATGCCAAAAGCTGATTGTACTTTAACCAAAATAAAACTCAAAATAACGATAATACCAGCCATCATCAACAACCTCCAACCAATCCCCAACGGCTTAATTGTACCACCATCTAAAGTTAATAAAGTATTTATTGCATTAATAATAACTAAAGCACCCGGCATTTCTTCCAAAGGTGTGATATGTGTATCTCTTGCATCCCGATAACTACCACCAATGACAACAATACTATCTTTCAACTTATCCAAATTTTCCTGAGTAGCAGAAGCTGGAGACTTAGCAAAATGTTCTGCACTAAAAATAGTCAAAACATCTTCATCTATTTGACTAACCAAAGTATTGCTCTCTTCCAAACCATCATTAGCTGATAACCAAGGCATTTTGTAATCCACCCGTTGATGAATGCTCAAAATATCTGTAGAAGTATCTAAACCACATAATTCAAAGTTTTTTAAAGCTGCTGGTTCATACTTATCACATTTTTTTGGTAGCAATTTCTGTAATTTTTCCTGCATTTGGGCAACATTACAATCCTCTCTTATATGAGACATTGCGACTAGCTCAAAAGAAGGTGAAATAAATTTTTCTTTATTTGCTGTACAAGCTGGTTGCCACAACATCCAACGTCGAATAACCATATCCTCAGCATGAAAAAAATGAGCCGAAGCCCATTGCAAATGTGGAAAACCATTGTTAACCACATCTTCTAAAAAACCAACTCTTGGCTCAGGATAACCTTCAGCATCATCTAACCGAACTTTAAACGCCCTAGCCAGAACAATTGGTGAACAATTTTCATCACAAGTTTTCGCATAATTTTCCAAGTAATCTTTCAATTCTTGGTCTTCAGGATGTAATTTTGACTTATCCAAAATGGGAGTTGGTTGACTGGCATCAATGTCAACGATAATTATCTTTGGTTCAGCTTTCACTGCTGTTGCAATTAGGTTTTTCAACTTATTCCTTGGAGTAAACAAAGGTTCACCCCAACTAGAAAATGTCTTATCATCAACATCCAAAAATACAAATGGTGGTTTGCCTTCCCTAGCTGGAATGATTTTTTGATTAAGTTCCATCATCCAATCCATACTGGCATCTTCAGCCTCTATCATCCAAGGCCAATTTTGGAAACCAACTATAACCATCATAATGCCCAAACCAACAACTAGATTAATAATAGTTTTCTTGGCTAATGGCGTGGCAGATTTATCCCACCAATCTGTTAGACCTAATTTTTTAAGAATATAGTAAAAAATATTGCCAATTTTATGAAAAATAAAGCTAATAAAAGCAAATAACATAAACCACTTCATAATACCCATAATTTTAATTCCTTGATTTAAAAGTTAAATATTGTTAATTAAAAAATCGTGCCAATAGTCTGTTTACATCACTTAAACCTTTGATATTTTTTAAGGTAGAATTTTTTCAATCAGTTTGTTAAGTCCTAATTTTTGGTCATTGGAATATGAGAAACAACTAACAAAAACATGGTTAAATTGATTACTTTCTGTATCAAGATAATGAATTAAGTTGGAAAATAATTGTTCTGTATAAATTTTACCTGTTTTAAGTTTCTCTGGAACAATTTCATTTACTTCTGGTATTTCTTTAAAACCAAGTTGGGTAATTTGTTTAAGAATATCACTTTCTTGAACAGCATTAGGAGTTATTCCAAATAAATCGCTTTTGGTAAATACTATTACAACTGGTTTTTGTTTAAGGTTTTTATTGCCCTCAAGATGATATTCATTAAGAAATTGCCATGCAGCACGTATCGCTTTAGTGATTTTTGCAGAATATTGTTTTGCTGATTGTTCGTCAAGCAGTAGTGCAACGTCAACAATAAAAATAAAAGCATCTGCTTCCATTGCCCACTTAAAATAAGGTGTTTCATGGAACCAATCCCCAAACTGTTCTGTAAATTTTTCACTATCTTCACCGGGAAAGTCACCAATTTCAACTTTATATCTTTGTTTGAAAATACCTTCTTTGACAATATCAGTACGATAAGCAAATAAATCTTGATCCGTAGTTGGCCCAATTTTTTCACCAATTTCTATTTTTGCTAAATTGTCATTAACTCGTTGAATAGTTGATTGTCCTCGTGGTATAGCGGAAATATTCATAACATGTTTCGCAAATAATTCTCCAAATAATGAAGTAATTAAAGTTGTTTTTCCTGACTTCGGAAATCCAATAACAGCAACACTATAAGCACGAGGAAGTTTATTTTGTAAAAATATAAAAATTGCTATTATTGCCGATATTGTCATCACAAAAGTAACAATTATCATTAAAGATGTAATCGTAAATGAAACACCGTAATTCTTTTCCAAATTTTCCTTAATCATATCAATCATATTACTTATAGTAGATGGTTGTTCAATATTAAGAAATATAAAATCCCATTGCTGAAAAAAATCTAGTATGAAGTTATTCCAAATTAAATCACTCATATAACTGCCTTTAGTTTATAACTACGTTGGGTTAGGATTGCAATAACAATAGGAAACAGACAAAAAATAAACACTGTATATTCAAAAATATATACTGCTTTTTTAACAATATTATTATGTTCTTCGTTTATTGCTATAAGTGTAACAATAACTGCAAACAAAATAACACTTATCATAGCAAATGTTAAAAACCATGTAGCAGTACCATAAAGTCGGCTTTGCTCGTATTCATCTTTATTAGGCGAAATATTGTGTGCTAACAAATTTTGATTAAGAAATAAACACAAAAGTGCAATAGACGCAGCAAGTGTTGTACTACTAAAAGTATGTAAATTAAAAGAACGATCTAGTATAACAAATCGTATTAAACCTTCAACAAAGAATGGCATTAAAGGAAAGAAAACATGAATTAGAATCCAAACTCATGGTTGATGGTTTTTTACTTATTTCATTGGCCACTATAAATGAACTCCAAAATTAAGCGTGAAAAAGTTAATTTATTTGTGTAAGCATGTTATCACACTCACATAATTAAAGTTTGCTGTTAAAAATTTCAATAACATTCCAACACCTCATCAATCCGCCGATCTACCAACCTACGATCTCTTTCTCCCATATCATAGAATTCAACCTTTTCTTTTTCCTTTAAATCCTCAAAATAAATATAAGGACAATCTGCGAAAGAAGCTTTTGGTTGCCAGCGATTTTCAATGATACCCATTAGTTCTATCAATTTATCTCTGGCTTGTTCTACAAAGGGTACTTCTTCTGGTAACAATGAACTTCCCTCTGAAAAACCATAACGCTGAAGTATCTCGTATCTATGGGAATCTATTACTTTATGCCAAGGAGTATTTTCATCAATCATTTTTCAAAGTACGAACTTGTTCCAAAGATAAATCAATCATTTGAGCTATCTGTTCTTCTGTTAATGTACCTTCAGACAGTAAATTTGCAGCTAATTTTTCCTTAGTTTTTTGTTCTCCCTCTTTAATTCCTTCCTTAATTCCTTCCTTGAGTCCTTCATTAAGTCCTTCTTGCTTGATTTTTCTGTTGAATTTTTGAACCCGTTCTTTAACATCTTTATCAAGTTTTTCTTGAAATTCCTTAATCATTTCTTGCTTTATTTGTTCAACTCCATATTCATCAATCATCCTAGCCAGTTCTTCAGGAGTAACTTGGTCTTTTTCGATCAGGTTAAAAATTTGTTGAATTTCGGGAGAGGTGTAACTTGATTCCTCAACTTGTTCATCTAAACTGTCTTCTATTGCTTCTAACCATTCGTGATATTTAGCTGGTGTGATGGTTTTATCCAAATATTTAGGACAGATGTAAATCACTTTATGAGGTATTTCTCCTATTGGATTGCCTTGCAAATCTTTTGGGTCAAAATCTATGATTGATATATCTTTTTTATGTTTATCACCAGAGGTTAATATAACAAATGTAAATACTCTTAAATCAGGTTGGTAATTGCCGGAACTGGCTATTTGTTCTAATAGGGCTGCACAGTGATAATGCAAGAATCGATGATAATGGTCTGCGAAGCGAACATGTTGTATATCAACAATAATTCGGTTTTTCTTGTCCTCTGCGTATAAATCAAATTTAACTGCAACTTTACCGATTGGAGGAGTGTAAGTTTTATCTGTTTCTACGGTGTCAATTTCTATTTCTATGTCTAAGAAATCTCGTACAAAAGCGGTAAAAATTTCTGGGACACTGAAGGCTTTTTTGAAAATAACATCGTAACGTAATGGGGCGACTTGTTTCATAGTAATTTAAATCTGTTAGGTGTTGGAAATTTTGGAGATTTGTGAAATTATTTATCTGAAAATTGTATATTGATAGCTTTCACAAAGTTTAAAATTTAATCCAATAACTCAACCTCACACTCAGCACAAAATTCTTTCACTTCAGAATTAGCTCCCGGAGAAATGAAGATACCACTAACTTGCTTATCTGAATTTTGATGTTGTATAAGCATAATTTTCTTAGCAAATATATTAACGTCCATTGTTGTTGCAGTAGCTTTTACTTCAAAAGCTGTGAATTTGCCATTTTCAGCAATAATATCAACTTCAATAAATTTTCCTTTTTTAAGATAAATACTTCCTTCAGTGTCTATAAATTGTTGGCGTAATTTAATTGTTTCTGGTTTAATTTCAATATTTTTTAAACCATAACTTAAACCTAAAGCAAATAGTTCTTCTAATTTTTGGCCTTTTTCGGTTCCCAGATTGCCAGTGACCACTTTCAACCAAGCATCAAATTTGGTTATTTTATCAAGGAAAAGTTCCATATTGGAGTCTAGTTTAATTATATGGCGTTTTATGTCAAGCCGTTCTACTCTTGCTTCTTCAAATCTTTCATCTACTGTTTTGAAACGTTTATCAACTTTTTCAAATTTATTATCAACTATGTCAAAGCGTCTATCAACTTCTTCAAAACGTTTATCAACAGCTTCAAAACGTTGATTCATTTCTTCACGTTGTTGTTTAAGTTGTTCTTCAACTTGTCCAATACGTTCGTTGTTTTTCTCAATATTGGCATCAAGACGTTCGATTTGTTTATTGGTATCCTGACGTAATACTTTAATTTCATTCAATATTTCATTGAATTTATCTTTGCATGGAAATTGTTTGGCTACAATTTCTTCAATAGTATTCACAATTTCTGGTTGCTGTTGCAGTAATTGCGGTAGTATTTTTATAACGTAGTCCTTTGTACAGGACAAAGTAAGAAAAAAGAAGAGCAAGTAGGACAAAAAAGGTTTAAAATTATAAATTGTCCAAAAATATAACCCCTAAATAATGAAAGCAGCTC
This sequence comes from Candidatus Halobeggiatoa sp. HSG11, assembly GCA_030378105.1. Classification (GTDB taxonomy): domain Bacteria; phylum Pseudomonadota; class Gammaproteobacteria; order Beggiatoales; family Beggiatoaceae; genus DRQV01. Next base: position 44,682 of record JAUCGL010000020.1, read on the forward strand.
ACTCACTCAAAGAAGAATTATCT
>JAUCGL010000194.1 GCA_030378105.1 Candidatus Halobeggiatoa sp. HSG11
TTAAACATGATTTTCTATTGTATAACAATATTTTTATCCATTCTATTTATACCAATTGTCTATGCTGATGTTGTCTTAGACGGCACGTTAGGCCCACAAGTAGAATTAACCGGGCCAAATTTTGCGGTAGAAGCCAAATTGGGACAACAACATGGTAGTAATTTATTTCATAGTTTTAGTCAATTTGATATTAATAAAGGTGAAATAGCTATTTTTTCTGGTCCTAACAATATTAATAATATTATCAGTCGTGTAACTGGTGGGCAAATGTCAAACATTGATGGAACTCTACAATCAACTATTCCTTATGCCGATTTTTATTTCCTTAATCCACATGGAATTATGTTTGGTCCCAATGCTAAATTAGATATACAAGGTTCTTTCCATGCAAGTACTGCTGATACTTTGAGCTTGGGTACTACCGGGCAATTCGCTATTAGACAACCAAAAAATTCGTTATTAACTGTAGCACCACCAAAAGCATTTGGTTTTTTAACAGATAACCCTGCAAGTATTACCTTACAAGATAGTACATTATCTATTTCTGAAGGTAAAACTTTATCATTAATTGGTGGTGATTTGAATATGAGTGGAAAATTATTGTCTATTTCAGGCATAGGACCAACTGTCAAAAGAAAATTTACTACTCATCTTGAAGCTCCAAATGGACGAATAAATCTTGTTAGTATTTCGTCTAAAGCTCAAATTATTCCAACAGAATCAGGATTAGATATTATTACTGATAATAATATAGGATATTTTATAATTGACCATAGTAAAATAACGACTTCTAGTACAGGCGGTGGGGATATTTTTATTCGAGCTGGTCAATTTAAGTTAATTAATAGTGATATAACTGGTGATACATTTGGTGAGCAAAAAGGAGGAGTAGTAGATGTTTTAGTAAAAAATGCAATATTAGATGGTGCAGAAAATTATTCGCTTATATCTTCCAATACTTTTGGAACCGGACATGGTGGAAAAATTAATATGTATGCTAAAAAATTAACTTCAAGTAATGGAGTAGCAATTGTTGCAGGTACAATTGATTCTGGTAATGCTGGTTCCATTTTTATGAAAATAGATGATACATTGAATTTTTCAGGAGGATTTATTTATGAAGCACTTATGCCTAGTGGATTTAATAGTTCTACTATTGGCACAGGTAAAGGTGGAAATATTGAAGTAGAAGCATATAAACTTAATTTAATAAATGGGGTACAAATTGGTAGTGGAACTTTTAGTTCTGCAAATAGTGGTAATGTCAGCATTAAAGTGAAAGATAGCATAACTATTTCTGGAAAAGATGATATTGGTTCAATGAGTGGTATTTATGCTAGTACTCAACCATACATTATAATAGATTCTACTTATAACACTGGCGATGGAGGAAATGTTGAGGTAGAAGCAAATAAAATAAATCTTTCAGATGGAGGACTAATTAGCACTTCTTCAGATGGATTAGGAAATGCTGGTGTTATCAATATTAAGACAAATGAACTAACAGCTTCTGGAAAAATGTTTAGTGATTATTGGAGAAGAGAGTTTTATAGTGGTATTTTAAGCTCATCATCAGTTGCAGATGCAGTTGGCGGTCAAGCTGGTAATGTAATAGTACATGCTGATAAAATTAATTTGAGTAATGAAGGTGAAATAAGTACTTCAGCCAAAAATTCTGGAGGTGGTAATATTGACATAAAATCAACAGATTTGATAAATTTACAAGGTGGTCAAATTTCAACAAGTGTTAAAAGTGGTATTGGAGATGGTGGTAATATTAATATTGAAAATCCACTGTTTATAGTATTAAATAGTGAAGGCAAAATTAAAGCCCAAGCTGATGTTGGACATGGTGGTAATATCAATATTAAATCTGATAATTTAATTCAATCCCCAAATAGTTTGATAAGTGCTTCTTCCAGACTGGGTTTAGACGGCAATATAAGGATTGAATCTCCAGATATTGACATGGAAGGTTTTTTAACAATATTGTCGGATGGTTTTGTGGATGCAAGTGCTTTTATGAAAACACCATGCAGCCAACGGTTAGGTGAGAATTTAAATAGCTTTATAGTTATTGAAAGTGAAGGAAGGCATGACTCACCTGATGATTTATTGCCTGGTGGTCCTCCATTACCAGCTAATGCCCAAATAAGTAAATAACTGGTGTCCCTCAAAACTTATGGTATAAGCTAAAAGAAATGCTGATAACCAACCATTTTAGGAGTTAATATATCTCCTTCTTTGGTTAAACAACGTAGACCTAAATCTGCCTCTATTTTGCCAATGCAAGTATATGAATCTAAAGTTTGAGAAGTGGTAAAACATAGTTCATAATCATCTCCAGCACTCAGAGCTAAATTCAATGCTGTTTCATAAGGTACAGATTCACACAATACGGTGGATAATGGTAAATTGTCAATCTGTAATGAAGCTCCAACATTACTTGCCTCTAAAATATGCCCCAAATCTGCCAGCAAACCATCAGAAATATCAATAGCACTATGTGCAATTCCAAGTAAATCATGACTTTCTTGCAATCGTGGAGTTGGGCGATTCAAACGTGATATTGCATATTGGTTAGCTGATTTAGATAAAGTTACCTGCTGATTAATTGCGGCTAAACCAAGACCAGCATCCCCAAGAGTTCCAGTCACATATATATTATCACCCGGTTTAGCACCATTACGTTTAATAGCGGTATTAAATGAAATCAGGCCAGCAATTTGAATAGTTATAGTTAATGGGCCACGAGTTGTATCTCCACCTATTAAGCTAACTTGATGGATTTGAGCCAATTCTGCCAAACCTTCACTAAATTTTTGTAGCCAAATAGTATCAACTTCAGGACAAGTTAAAGCCAAAGTCATCCAAACCGGAGTTGCACCCATCGCTGCCATATCACTCAAATTAACTGCCAAAGCTTTATAACCTATATCTTCAGGTTCGGTTATTAAAGGAAAATGTACTCCTGCAACCAAAGTATCTATGGAAGTGACCAGTTGCATATTTGGAGGTATGTTACAAATTGCAGCATCATCGCCAATACCTTGTTCAACATCGGAGCGTTGAGGAAATTTTGTAGCAAAATAACGATAAATTAAATCAAATTCAGACATTAATTTTCCTGATTATAATGGATTCTGTTGATAAATTAAATTTATTTGGAATCAGTATATTATATAAAAAAAATCTGCATAAATAAATAATCTATTAAAAATATTTATACAAAAAATAATATTAATTGTTAATTTAAATGTTAAAATAATCATTTTTTAAACTAATTTAAGGTTTGAAACATGACAGTAACAGAAGCATTAAAATTGCGTAAATCTACTCGAGCTTTTTTAAATAAACAAGTAGATATGGAAATTGTTCAACGTATTCTTAATACAGCTAGACATGCTCCTTCTGGGGTAAATACTCAGCCTTGGCAAGTTGCAGTTGTTAGCGGTGATAAAAAACGTGATATTGAACAGACTATGGAAAATGCTTTTAACAGTGGCGTTAAAGGTAAAATGGACTATCAATATTATCCAAATGAGTGGCAGGGAGCTTACAAAGACCGACGAAGAGCTTGTGGTTTACAACTCTACTCTACCTTACAAATAGCCCGTGAAGATAAAGATAGACAAAAACAACAATGGTTAGCTAATTATAGAGCCTTTGATGCTCCAGTTGTATTGTTTTTCTTTATGGATAAAGTGATGGAAACTGGTTCCTTTCTTGACTATGGGATGTTTTTGCAATCAATTATGTTAACTGCTGTTGAAGAAGGTTTGGCCGTATGTACTCAAGCAGCATTGGCTGAATATCCACAAATTGTTAAAGAAAAATTAGATTATCCAAATGATTGTACTTTAATATGTGGTATGGCATTAGGTTATGAAGATAAAGAAGCAGTGGTTAATAGCTATCGAACTCCTCGTGAAGAAGTAGATAGTTTCACTAAATTTTTTGAGTAACACTGGTAAATTAAAAAAGAGATAACATGAGTATTTCAAAAGGTAGTTTATTACGACAAGCGGTAATTGAAAATAAGCCATTACAAGTAGTTGGGACCATTAATGCCTATACTGCTATGATGGCTGAGAGGGTTGGACATAAGGCTATTTATTTATCAGGAGGTGGGGTAGCAGCGGCCTCGTTTGGAATGCCAGATTTGGGAGTAACTAGTCTTAACGATGTGTTAGAAGATGCTCGTCGTATAACTAATGCCAGTGATTTACCACTGTTGGTTGATATTGATACTGGTTGGGGTGGGGCATTTAATATAGCTCGTACTGTTAAAGAAATGATAAGAGCTGGTGTCGCTGGTGTTCATATCGAAGATCAAGTGATGCAAAAACGTTGTGGTCATCGTCCTAATAAATCCATTGTTACTCTTGATGAAATGGTAAACCGAGTTAAAGCTGCTGTGGATGCCAGAGATGATGAAAATTTTGTTATAATGGCTCGAACTGATGCTTTGGCAGTAGAAGGCATTAGTTCAGCGATAGAAAGAGTTCAAGCTTGTGTTGAAGCTGGGGCAGATATGATTTTCCCAGAAGCAGTATATGAACTACCTCAATATCAACAATTTGCCAATGCAACCACAGTACCTATATTAGCAAATATAACTGAATTTGGTCAAACACCATTATTCAGTTGTGAACAATTAGCCGATTCTGGAGTCAAGGTAGTGTTGTATCCATTATCTGCTTTCCGAGCCATGAATAAAGCAGCATTAAAAGTTTATGAAACTTTATTGCAAGATGGTAGTCAACAAGCAGTAGTTGAAAACATGCAAACCCGAGAGGAATTGTATGACTATCTGAATTATCATTCTTATGAACAGAAATTAGATGAATTGTTTACCCAAGAATAAATTAAGTTACTTAATATTATAGCAATTATTAATTAAATATAATATAAATCTACTAAATATAGGTGAACAAAGAAACCTTAAAAGTAAGAGACCATAATACTCAGGGTGAATAACCCTGTGCTGTGGTTCCGTCTTGAAACCATTTCATCGGTTTAGGTTAAAGTAAAATAATAAATTCTTACTGGTTTATTCATCAATACCGATGTTCCGTACATTGTCACCCAGTTCCAGAATATGGCATTTCATATGTTCTCCCAATAATTTAAGCAAAGTAGCTTGATGCTCGTTCAAATTAAGTACAAGTTGTTCCTGTGCTTGCCCAATAACAAGTACACTAATTTCTGTACGGTATATAAGAAATTATTTTTGAAGATTCTCTAACAAAACTTTGGTAAAAATTTCTTTAGTTGGATGTTGTAAAGGACCTGTTTGTAAAATATGTTCTGCCAAAGTGTCAATACTAGGTACTTCACTATGAAAAAGCTGATATTTTAAACGCTGTGATTGAGTCTTAATAATATCAAAAGCATTACGAATATTTTGAAACTGTTCTGGGTCTTGTTCTGGAGAAAATTGCCTAGTTTTTTGTAAATATGCCTTTTTTATTTCAGCATCAGTTGCATCATTTGATATTTCTAAAATTTCAAAAGGAGTTTTCATTTTTTTCTCCTTTTTTTCGGTACATCAACAGGTAAATCTATGCCTAATTCTGCAAGCCTTCCAAGTACTTCAGCTAATTCATTAGGCCCAATTTCGCCTCTTTTTTCCATTTCTTCCATGTCAAGATTAAGTTTTTCAAATTCAGCTTCCAACTTTTCCTCATTAGGTAAATTACTAGTGTTAAATTTGGGGAACATATTGCCATACATTGGTTCGATAAATTTTGCAATCATAATTGCGGTACGTTCGTCACCTTGATTCTTGGCATTATCAATAGCTATTTCAAGCTTATCAACCTGATTTTCAGAAAGATGCCAAACATTTCCGTTGGCAACTCCATAAATAAGATAAAAAGTAAAAGCTGGTTGCTGTTTCCATTGTTTAAGAGCATGCGTAGCAAATGTTTTTAATAGTTCATGATGTTCTATTCGCTTTATACATTGACATAAACTTAACATATCATCTTTGAGTAATTTAACTTTGACGATTGGTTGTAACTGTTCTTTCATTTGTTCAACTAAATCATTAAGAAAATTAACTTCTTCTTCAGCATAAATATTAATCAAATTAACTAATTCTAATATTTCATGTTGAGTTGGCAAAGTCTTACTAATAAATAACGATGTTTTAGTTTTAACTATTAAAGGATAAATTTTAGTACAGTCAAGATTTTGTTTCTTACTATCCACCATTAATTTAAATAAGCCTAAAAGTCCTCCACCAGCCAATTGAACTCCTTCTTGTAGTAGTTTTATTGGTTGAAGATATTTGTTGTTAACTTCCTTAAATTGTTTAGTGGCCATTGGTTTTAATGGCTTAGTTCTTAATTCAGTTGGTAAACGACCTTTTATGGGTTTAATAAATCCTTGTTCTTGTAGTTCTAACAAACCTTGATTGATTTGAATAATACCAGTTGGTTTGGTAGCTTTTTCAAATTGAGCAGCCTCTTCTAGCTCTTTATGGGCCAAAGGATATTTTCCATTTTTGATTAATTTTTGAGCATGAGCTATATGAGAATTACGAGCAATATAACGAGCCTTTATATTAATTGGATCAATTTTTAGCAGTGTTACTGCATATTTAAGTGCTTTTTTAAAAGATTTTCTATCAATTGCGGCTTCCATAGCAACAAATAATATATCGCTATCCTGTGGCAATTGTTTAACCGCTGATTCAGACCATTGATAATAACTTTTTGTCTGAACATTTTTTTTATACCATTTAGTTAAATTAAGATAACTTTCTTTATCATTTGGGTCAAAATCAAGACTTTGTATAAGATATTCAGGTACATTTTCATTATTCAAAAATTCACCACGCCGTTTAAAGAAATCAGCTTGATGGCGAAGAATTAAAGCAATTTTAAGAGAATTTTGTTTACGGTTTTGTTTCAGAATATCGACACAAATTTGCCAATTTTTGTTAGCTAAAAAAGGAGTATCTTGCTGTTCATGATGTAGGGCAAAAATTCGGTTCTTGTCAAATTTTGATAAAGGTGTGAATATTTTTTCATACAGTTTTATACCATTTATGTAATTAGGTAATATAGCCATACAAGAGTTTTGAACATATTTTTCTCCAAAAACTTGCCGATTATTAATAAGAATTTCTAACACAATTTTATCGTTAACTTTCCTTATGCTAGTAGCCTCTTTAAGAATATTAATAGCCTTAAACTGTTGTTTATTCCAACCTTTCATGTGGCTAACGAATTGTTGTTCAGCAGAGCTAAGTTTAGCTAATTTATCTAATAATTCTGTATTATATGGCTCTATTGCCAATTGAACTAAACTAGCAAATTTAGCATATGGTGAATTAGATGGTATTTTTGCTAGTAATTCATTAGTTAAATTTTGATTAGAATCAATTACCAATAAAGATTTAAGTAGTAAACAAAAATCCCTATAAGGAGAACGAAATGGAATTTGATTAATATATTCTTCGCATAATTTTTTATCGTTCTGATAATAAGCAGCTAATGCCTGTTCAATGATTTTGTAATGTTTAACTAGAGGAGTATCTTGCGAAAAAGCTTGTTTAATGTCAATATGGTTTTCAAAAAATAATACTCCAAATTGCACCATCAACTGCTGTAAAGTTGTTTTTGGTAAATTAACATCAGAATCAGTTAGTAAGTTAATAGCTCGACTACTGGAACCTGATTTTATCAGCCAATGAATATATTGTTCAAATGATTCCTTATCATTATATATATTTGCTCTATTTTCCCAAAGAACTACAGCTTCTTTATACATGCCTTTTTTTGCCAAACTTTTAGCACGTAATAAATAGGCTTTGGCCAAGCCGTCTTGCCATTCCTGCCGTTGTTCAGTTTTTAATAATTTCTTATATGCATCAGTAGCTTCTTTATACTTACCTTTTGCTAAAAAATCATCGGCTTTTTGTGCTGATATTGGAGTTTTTTGGAAAGATTTTTTCTTTTTACTCATTATAAGGATATAATACTATTCATTTTAGGTTTAAGAAGGTAGTTGAACAATTTTCCAATTATCTTAAAAGAAATTAACAAGAAAAATTTAGACATAATTAAATAGTTTGGTAGTCATATCAATATATTGTTATTGGTACAGAATGTTAATATAGCTTAATTTGGAGAAATATGTTATAATGGACAAAATCTGCATACTT
>JAUCGL010000195.1 GCA_030378105.1 Candidatus Halobeggiatoa sp. HSG11
AACATAACAAGGAATTATTCCTGTTATTCCACCAAGAATTAGTCGAAAAGTGCAACGTAAATATGATAAGCATATCTATAAGGAACGCCATCTTGTTGAGTGTTGTATTAGCAAACTTAAACAATTTCGTAGAGTCTTTTCACGCTTCGATAAATGAGCTTATAAATTATATGTATTTTATTCTCTTTGCTTCTACTCTTATCTGGCTTCGCTGAAATGTCAACACAACCTAGACAATTTAGTCTCTTTATTAGCCAAAGACAACAAATCATCAAAATCATTATCAGGAATATTAAGCCAATTATGATTTTTATCAGGCTCAATCCTATCAAAAGGAATGTCCTCAAATTTCGTATTCACAAACCAATCTAACTTATCCTCACGAGGCATTTCATCAGTTAAAGTAAAATAGTAAATTTTTGCTGGTTTATTCATAATCCTGTAATCCTTGATTCAGAATTAGGAAATTTTACAATCGGCTGAATCATTTTTAATTTTTCAGCTTTCTTTCCATGCAAAAAATGCCAAATATCCCATTGCATTTGACCATTAAGCCACAATTCAGGCGAAGTGCCAAATAATTCTGATAAATATAAAGCAACAGAAATATCAATAACTTGCTGATTATTAATAATCGCTTCAACATATTCACAAGAAATGCCAATTTTTTCAGATAATTCTACCGATGTTAAATTATTAGGCTTCATAAATTCCTCAAGCAAAATTTCACCCGGATGAATAGGTGGACGATTAGTCAGCATCCTCACTCCCCCATCTCTCCCACAATTTCCATTGTATCAATACTAACGGTACAAACTCGTTGTAATAGTTCAATAACTTGTTCTTTGTAGTCGGCGAATTTATAGTTATTGAATTTTTCGGCGATGGTTTTGTCTCTTGGTTTTTTTTCTTTGTATTGGTCGAGTATCCATTCAAGGGCGGAGCGGTTGCCGAGTTTGTAAGTCCATGCTATTTCTGGTATTCCTTGTAGAGTTGTTTGTTGGTCAAGATAGATTTTGCCAGCTTCTTTGTCGGCTTTTAGTTTGGGTTTATTGGCTTTGTTGTTGTCAATATCAACTCGTTTCAGTTTGTATTTTTTGGCTGTTTCGTAGTTGATATGTGAGTCCATGAGTTTTTGTCCCCATGCAACCCATTGTTGGAAGTTGTCGTAGTAAGGGAGGCGTGGGAATTCTCGTTTAAGGTTGAGTTGGTATTTTTGCCGGTATGCTGGGTTGTGAAGTACGGCGTATGTGTAGTGGAATATGTCTTGTTTGGTGATGGTTTGGTCTTGATAGTGGTTTTGAAATTGGTTTAAGCCCCAGTCGGTTATGTTGTCTATACGGTTGCCTTCGGAATCGTAGCGATAGAGTGGGAGGCATTGAGCCGGATCAAGAGAATATATTGCGTAATTTGGTACACAGTCTGTTGCAATAGTTGCAAAATCTAGCCTATTACCAGCAACGAAGCAGATTAATTTGTTAGTATCACTTTTCTTACCAATCTTAAATAATTCACCTTGTTGATATATTCTATGAACAATTACTCTATCAAAATAAATTTCTTTTTTAACAAAAGGTCGATAAAGAGATTTTCTTACAAAATGACTGTTAAACTCTAAGATTGATGCCTTTTGTAAGTGCGTTTCTAACTCAGAAGTCCATTTGATTGTTCTATCTACAAAATCATTAATGAGTGATTTTTTATTTGATTTCATCCATTTTTTTTGCTCTTGTCGATAAAAGTCACAGAAAAAATCTACTTTTTTTATCAAATTTTGTTTATCAAAATCATAAACCCATTCATCTCTGGCAGTGACAACTCCATTGGAAAACAACTTAAAAACAGCCTTCTCATCTTTCTGCGATTTAGCCAATTTAGTTTTTTTATTAGCCAAAGACAACAAACCATCAAAATCATTATCAGGAATATTTAACCAATTATGATTTTTATCTGGCATAATACGTTCAAAATCCAAACTGTCCAGCGTATTATCTATTAAATATTCCTTCTTTTCTTCAGCTTTAGCATAATCACGAATCGCATTGTAATAAATTTTACAACCTTTAGAATTTTCATCTTTAATCAAAAAATAAATAGCTATACCAACACGAATTTCATCACTAAACACATTACCACTTTCTTTACGTCTCCTTTCACCACTTGTTCTAGCATTACCCTTTAAATCAATCGCATAAATAGTGTTAAATTCTTCAGCAACCACTTTTCTAAAACCATCATAACTACTAGCTTCAAGAAAAGAACTATTAGAAACAAAAGCAATAACTCCATTTTTATCTATCCGACTACTCGCCCAACGAATAAAACGAGTATACATATCATACATCTTAGTCTTCTGAGCCGTACTATTTGCAATATAAGTCCGCTTAATCGCCTCATCTATCTCAGGATACTCCCGATTCTTATTATTATCATTCTCATTTTGCTGATTCGCATTATACGGCGGATTCCCAATAATCACCGAAATCTTCCGCTCATTCTGCTCCTCAATTCGTTTCGCATTTTCTTCATTCAAACCTAAAGACAAATCACCTTGTTGATACTTATAACCACTACCATGCTCAAACCCCAAATTATCCAACGTATCCACAAAACAAATATGAGAAAACGGCTCATACTCCCCCATCTTCTGCTGAAAAGTATATTCAATATTCAAATTCGCAATATAATAAGGCAAAATCGCCACCTCATTACAATGAATCTCATTCAAATACTTATACGTTAGGTTCCGCTTAGGCAAATAATCAATCAATTCCGTAACAAAAGTACCAGTCCCCGTACAAGGGTCCAAAATATCCACATTCTTATCCGCCAACAACCGATTAAAATGCTTCTCCAACAAAAAATCAGTACTCTCAATCATAAACCGCACAATCTCATTCGGCGTATAAACCACCCCCAACCGATCCGCCGCCTTCGGATTATAACTCTTATAAAAATTCTCATAAATCACCTTCAAAAACTTCTGCTTTTCATGATGATTACTAATATTATCCGCATGACGACGAATCACCAAATAATAACTCTCAATCGACAACAAAGTATCACGCCGCATCTTACCCACAAAAAAACTATTAACCACATTCTGCAACTGTTGAGCAATGATATTTTCCTGATGAAACTGCCGCTCATTAAACACCGTCAAAAAAATCTCTTCAGTCAAAATATGCTGAATAATCATCTCCCCAATATCAAAATCATTAATATTAGGATTAATAGATTCCTGACAAGAGCTAAATAAACCCTTAAAAGCCTGTTTAAATTTATTATTTTTCTTTTTCTGCTGATCCAAAGTAGCCCGCAAAGTCTCCACAACAGTTGGCAAATCATCCTTAAACTGCTCAATCGCCTGCCGAAAATCACGCACCTCTGGCCGTTCATAATTCAAAAACCGAGTTAAAATTTTATCTAACTGCTCCGGCTCCTGCATATCAATCCGCAACACCTCAACACCAGTCTGAATTAAAACCGCCGTTTGCGAATCCTCAAAAATAATATTATCATTCGGATAACCCTTAGCCAGCTTCTTTTTTATCTCCTTATCCAAATCATCTTTACTATCCTTCGCTTCCCAATACCCCCAATCCAAACGCAAAGCATCCTTAACCACACCATCCGGCCGAATCTTACCACTTTCACCAGCTTGAGTAATCTCTGCCACCAAAGTAAAATTCTTAGGTCCACAATAACCATCCAACAGATTTTCAAAAGCCCTACGAATAGATTCCTCATTCCTTGAGCCGCCGTACTGGATTAAATTTTCTAACTTTTTATAATAATTTTGGATTTGTAATTTTTGCATGATTTATTATTATTCTATTAATGAAAATATATTATGTAGGGTGGGTAGAAACAAAGTGGAAACCCACCGAACCTTCAAAATGGTGGATTTCATTTCATTCTATCCACCCTACATTTGTTGTTTGGGACTTAATGTATAATGATGAGATGGAACGTGAAACAATAGAACAATAAAACGTGATAATCCATGTAACATAATCATAGCCATTTACATTTAACCCCGTTGGGATTGGGACATATTGTTTTATTACGTTTTCCATAGGTTTTACCTATGGCTATTCACATTTAATCCTTTCAGGATTGGTACGTCAAAATTTAAACCAAATATTTTTCACCAAATTCAACCTCAAATTCTTTCTAAAAATTAATCGTTCAGTAGTTCTTGAATTCACTTAAAATATTAACGCTGTTGCTACATTTCTACCTTCAATAGTCAACAGAGTATAAGTATGACAGGCCGCCGTGATATTCATTACTTCTAAACCTATTTTGGCATTAAATAATGGAACCAATAATTCTGGACTTGGAAAACGACTTGCATTCCCAGTTCCGAGCAACACTAATTCAGGTTGTAAATCACATAACTGTTGAAAATGCTGTATTTGTAAATCTTCAAAATTGGCAACATCCCAAGTAACAATTTGATGGGACATGATAATAATATTTTGTGAATAAACTTTATTATTAACAGTAACATTATCATCATCTACCCGTTGAATTTGATAACTATTAGTATTTTCTTCAAGACTAAGTTTCATAAGCTAATTGCAACAACCTTCTTTTTGTATTGGTGGATATGGAACATCAGCATAAGAACAGAATACACAGCAATCACCTTGCTTTGGTTGTAATAACACCTGACAGTTTTCACATTCATAAAACCATTGGCATGAATCAGTAGCCATTGTTTCAGTTTTTTTATGCCCACATTCAGGACAAGTTATTGTGGATTTAACAATCATATAACTTTGGAAAATCTCTGTTCTTTATTTTGGCGTAAATATATATCAAACGGCATACAAATATTGCGGACTAAAAAACGCCCGGCTGGCAAAATATCAATTCGCTGCTCATTAAGAGTTAATAATCCATCGGTTTGCATAGCCTCTAATTCCACCAACTCATTAGCAAAATAGGATTTAAAATCAATTTGATATTCTTTTTCTATCGTTGCAATATCCAAAGTAAAATGACAGATAAGTTTCGTAATAACAGCCCGGCGTAACTTATCATCTTCGTTTAAGGAAATGCCACGAAATATCGGAATACTGCCAGCATCAATTTGAGCATAATATTCTTCCAAAGTTTTAACATTTTGACTATAACTATCAGCAACTTGACTAATAGCTGTAGTACCAAGACCAATCAAATCACAATTAGAATGGGTTGAATAACCTTGAAAATTGCGATATAAAGTACCATTGCGTTGAGCTATTGCTAATTCGTCATCAGGAAGAGCAAAGTGGTCCATGCCTATATAAACATAACCAGCTTCAAGCAATTGATTAGTTGTATTTTGTAAAATGGCCAATTTTTCGGCTGGAGATGGTAAATCGGCCTCATTAATGCGGCGTTGAGGCATGAATAAAGTTGGCAAATGAGCATAGTTAAATATTGACAAACGATTTGGCCTAACTGCAATAATAGTTTCTAAAGTCTTGGTAAAACTGGCAACATTTTGATGTGGCAAACCATAAATAAGATCAATGCTAACCGATTTAAAACCTTCGCTACGAGCTTGTTCTAACACTGCAAAAGTTTGTTCAGGAGATTGAATACGATTAACTGCTTTTTGTACTTTTGGAGTTAAATCTTGAACTCCTAAACTCATGCGGTTAAAACCTATTTCACGTAATAAAGCGATAGTATCTGGCTTGGTTTCACGCGGGTCAATTTCAATAGAATATTCGCCACTATCATCATCAAGCAATTGAAAATATTTGGCTTTAACCTGCATTAACTCTCGCATTTGGTCATGGCTTAAAAAAGTTGGCGTACCACCGCCCCAATGCAATTGAGTGACTGGCTGTTGGCGACCAAATAATTCACCTTGCCAAGCAATTTCTTGATATAAGTGCTGTAAATAGGGTATAGTTAGCTCACGATTTTTAGTAGCTATTTTATTGCAGGCACAATAGAAACACACTGTATCGCAAAATGGAACATGTAGGTATAATGATAAAGGTTTGTTGCTATTTTGAGCATGAGTGCGGTAAGATGTCTCATTAAAATCACTGTTAAACTGCACTGCGGTTGGATAGGATGTATAACGAGGCCCTGCTTTGTCATAGCGACGAATTAAATCAATATCAAAAATAGTAGTTTGTTGCATAGTTATCTCAGTTAATACTTAATTTTTAATGCTTAATTCTTAATTGAAAGTCAAAAACTGAAAACTTCTTTAGAGGAGGTTTTTAAGTTAAGTTAAGCATTAAGAATTTATAATTAAGAATTGATAAAACATTATGAAATTAATAAAATTTATAGTTATAGTTAGTATATTATTGTCTGGTTGTGTAAAAATGTCACATTATCATAAACCAGCCAAAAATCAAACTTCACCTCGTAGTGTCATGCCGGGTAATAATAATTATGGATTAACATATACTGTTAGGGCAAATGATACTTTGGATATTATTGCTAACCAAAATAGCATCCCATATCAAGACCTTGCAGAATGGAACAATATACCACCACCATACGAAATATTTATAGGTCAAACTTTGACATTATATCCACCTCAACAACTGCCAGCCGGTGAGGTAGGTAATCAATTTCAATTTAAACAATCTGCACTAGCACCCAATATTCCGTTTGGAACAGATTCTGCAAATGATGAACTATTACCTCAAGATGGTTGTGAAGTAAATGTAATTAGGATTAAAACTTTTGATCACAATAGTAGTATGGATAATTTTTGTGGTTTCATGTCTGCATGTATTGGAGCTAGTTATATTATAAAGAATAATTCTGCTCAAGCAAGAGTTATTGATATTGTGTACGCCACTAATAACGAAGAACGAGTATTACATCGTGACCTAAAAATAGATGGTCAGGGTTTATTTACCGATAAAGTTTATGATGTGCATCGGACAAGAGATTCTTGGAATATCATGATAAATGATTGCTTCTGGTAATTTGTAATTAAATAACTTTACTCTGTATCGTAACAAGTTGAACAGATTCCATATATATACAAACAGTGATCAGTTATTTTAAAACCATGTTGTTGAGCTATAGTACGTTGATGTTCTTCAATAACATTATCAACAAATTCAACAACTTTACCACATTTAACACAGAGTAAATGGTCATGATGATAACCAGCATCTAGTTCAAATACAGATGAGTTATCATCGAAACGATGACGAATAACTAAACCAGCAGCCTCGAACTGAGTTAATACTCGATAGACAGTAGCTAAACCTATATCTTCGCCAACCTCAAGTAGTGCTTTATAAACATCTTCAGCACTCATATGGCGTTGATTATTATTTTCTAACAACTGTAGTATTCTTAGGCGAGGCAAAGTTGTTTTTAAACCAAATTTTTTAAGTTCTTCCATGTATTTAGTAACTAATTTATTTTAATAGGAAAATAATGCCAAAGTTTCATTTAATATATATCGTTATATTTTTTATATCTGGATGTTCAATGCACATGATAGATATTCAGCAAGGCAATGTTGTTACACAAGAAATGTTGGATCGGCTTGAATTAAACATGCCAGCTAAAAAAGTGCAATTTATTATGGGAACTCCACTTATAGTAGATGTATTTCATCAAAATCGTTGGGATTATATGTATACTTTTCAAGGTAGTTATAAAAAGCGTGAACAACGCCGTATTTCCTTATTTTTTGATAATGATAAACTGTTGCAAAAAATAGAAGGAGACATAAAAATTGGTAAACCTCGTACAACTAAACCAAAACCATTACCAAATTTAGATCAAGAACCTATTTTATAATTATTAATGATGAACAATACCTTAGCCAATCTCAAAAATTGTTGTTTCTGGAATGAGGTACGATTTCCCGAAACTCCTATATGACCTTGGTTTCAGGAAATACGCTTCGCTCCATTCCCGAAATAACTATCAAATTGGCGAAGGTATTGGATGAATACTTAATTTTTAATTGAAGCTAAAAAAATTTTAATCAAATTAATGGTTAAACTGGTTTTAATTAAGCAATTAGGAATTCATAATTAAGAATTATTATAACATATGTGGTAATAACTCACTCCGCCTTGATAGTCGATTGTAATTAAAACTCAAATATTATTTTGCATGGAAAAAGAAATACAGTATACTTGTT
>JAUCGL010000196.1 GCA_030378105.1 Candidatus Halobeggiatoa sp. HSG11
GGCAATTAGTTTGTTACGCAAAACAAAAGTCAAAAATTTTCAGGCTGCTATTGAAACTTTTGCTGACTGTTCTGATAAATTTGAAGCAATGCTCAGGCGGCTTAATTTTTTATGAGAAAGCCGTGTAAACCACCCTTTCTGACAAATTGTTTTATCTTATCCAGTGATGCTTTAGCTCTTTCTGAAAGTTTTGCTATTTTTTGATAATTTGAGATAGTTCTTGATTCTGCAATTAAAATATGTTTACCTTCAAAATATGCAATTAACAAATTTTCCAAACAAACCATTAAGCGATATTCAGAATATTCTGGAGTAGTATTTAAAATATTATCTGTAATAAAAATAAGCATATTAATCCAAATTAGGAGTAAAAAAACCATAAGGCCAATTAATTAAACAACCATTTTCATCATATTGGCTGATACGAACTTTTATACCATCGTTATCTGGCTCAAACAACAACACTTGTATATCATCACGATCTACCTTGCCATCTTCAATCAATTGACCAATACGATCTATGATAGCTTCTCCATGTGTTTCTATCATCAGAGGGATATTTCTTAACTTAACTGGCAGTTTAGAACCATAAAATCCCTTTTTAACTTTAGTTATTTGTACTAAGACATCAGCTAGTTTCGCTTGTAATTGAGGATGAAGATGTAATTCAGGCTGTTCAATAGCAATGATTGATGGACATTTAACAGGTTCATTTACCCAACTCCAAAGCATTACAATAACCGGCAATATTTCAGAATAACCAAACCCAACATCAGCTATATTATTTGCTGAACTCTTTCCTTGCTCAGTCACCATGATTTCTAAATGATTGCCTTCATTTTTGATAAATAATTCAATGTTGAAATATTTTTTTAACCATTCATTCAATTCTTGTTTTTGCTCAGAAGAAAGAGAATAAAGATACATTGGTAAATTTTCACCATTATGATCTATTTCAGCAACAGAAATATCTCGTGTACGATGAAATCTATCAGCAACAGAACGTGATGGAGAAATATATTGAACATTCTTAGCAAATCTAGAAATATCTTCATCTGCAAATCGTAATAAAGGTAGGATAAGACACGCAAAAGCAACATCACTAATTAATTTTGTATCTTCATCAGTTTTAGTCAATTTACTAATATTTTTTTGCCAAACTTTGGGAGTATTTTTTATACTTTTAAGTTTATTGATAAAATTTTTTGGTTTAGTATTAATAGTTTCAAGTAATATATCATGAATAACATATAATGATGTTTTTGGATGATATAAATTAGCCAAGAGTTTTATCAGGTTTTCTATATAATTCTTATTAAATTTTTTAGTATTATCTGAAATTATTGGAATAAAAGTAGTTCTGTTTACCTGTTTTATTTCCAGTTTTCCTAACTGATTTAAAAAAGAACGTTCATTTATATCGAAACCAATAACTTTACCATTGGTATCAAATATTAAAACAGCATTATTTTCATTAAAATTAATAGTTAGCTTTGATACTTTAGTCTGAGACTCGTTGTCTTTATCTGGTATTAATTCAATTTCAACATTTAACTTACCATCAATTACAGGTGCAATAAAGTCACTAGCACTAAATTCTGGTACCATAGGTTTTGTTTTAAATATCAGTAATGGAATACCAGTAGTTGGTTCAAATTTATACCTAAAACAAACAGATTCTTCTGAAGTACGGATAGCTTGCTTAATACTACCAAAATCCACATAGCCATTATGTCCAGCAAACCAAAGTAATGGACTGCTAGTTTTTGTTTCAATAGTTTGTCGTAAAAGAGGAAATACTCGTAAAAATGTACTTTTACCAGTACTATTCGCACCAACCAAAATAGTTAGTGGTTTAATAGCAATATCGCCTGTATTAGTTAGACATCGCAAATTTTTAATTCTAATTGAATCCATGTTAAATCTCTACAATATAAAATGATTTAACCAAATAATAGGTCTCCCATAAAAAATTCGCAACTAAATTCTTATGAAACTCTTCTGATTCTTGATTATCAATATCAGAGCGAGTAGTTTTTAATTTAAGGAAAGCTGGGTTAAGGGATTGTTTGGGAGTCATGGTTATTGGAAGTTAAAATAGGAATTAATTCTTTAATTAAGAGGTAATAAATAATATCACAATATTTGTAAGTATACTTTTTATTTATTATTTATACCAATATAAAATATTATAACAACATATCTACATTGGTTTGTAGAGAATCCCCATTTTTATCAATACCATCTTAACAAAATTATTGTAATTTACTATCAGTAATCTTATTGTTCTATACCCTATATTTGGTTTATCTGTTATACTCATTCAAGTCGTTTATACTTAATATTGCAAAACTATATTTTTTAAAAGAATTTTTCACTTTTAACTTTTCATATGTTGGATGCAACTTGTTAGCATTCTTAATTATTAACCTCATTGCCAATAAAATATTAACTTAAAAAATGTTAAACATACTTCAATTGACTACTTTAGATGCCGATTTTTGGTCAAAATTAGACAGTCTATTAGCATGGGATACCACTACAGACAATGAAATCTTACAAGTAGTACGTGAAATTCTACAAAATGTGAAACGCAATGGTGATACTGCTTTACTTGATTACACCAATAAATTTGACCGTCGCCAACTACAAGATGCAAAAGAACTTATCGTTTCTCCAAAACCTTTACAACAAAACTTAATAAGCCAAACCAAAGCTTTAGAACAAGCTGCTGAACGAATTAAGAATTATCACCAACACCAACTTCAACAATCTTGGCAATATTCTGAACCAGATGGTACTATATTAGGCCAACAAATAACCCCACTTGATAGAGTTGGTTTATATGTACCCGGCGGCAAAGCGGCTTATCCTTCTTCAGTATTAATGAATGCCATACCAGCCAAAGTAGCTGGAGTTAAAGAAGTTATTATGGTTGTGCCAGCTCCAGATAACATATTGAATGATATGGTATTAGCAGCAGCAGCCATTGCCGGAGTTGATAAAATATTTACTGTTGGTGGAGCCCAAGCAATTGCAGCATTGGCTTATGGAACTAAAACCATACCTAAAGTTGATAAAATAGTTGGACCGGGCAATGCTTATGTTGCTACTGCTAAAAGTATGGTGTTCGGCACAGTTGGTATAGATATGATTGCTGGCCCTTCTGAAATCTTGGTTATTTGTGATGGAGATACTGACCCAGATTGGATTGCAATGGATTTATTCTCTCAGGCAGAACATGATGAGGATGCAAGAGCTATTTTAGTTAGCCCTGATGCTAGTTTTTTAACAAAAGTACAGGACAGCATGAATACTTTAATTTCTCAAATGCCAAGAACCGATATAATTAAAACTTCATTGACTAAACATGGGATTTTAATTAAAGTTAAAGATATAGATGAAGCTATTGAAGTTGCTAATTTTATTGCTCCAGAACATTTAGAGTTGTCCATTGCAAATCCTGAACAACAAGTAACTAAAATTAAACATGCTGGAGCTATTTTTATGGGACGTTACACTGCCGAAGCTTTAGGAGATTACTGTGCTGGACCTAATCATGTATTGCCAACTTCTCGCACAGCCAGATTCTCCTCACCATTAGGCGTGTATGATTTTCAAAAACGTTCTTCATTGATAATGTGTTCTAAACAAGGAGCAAGTGTATTAGGAAAAACTGCTTCTATACTGGCTCATGGAGAAGGTTTGACCGCTCATGCTCGTTCAGCAGAATATAGGATATAATTAATGAATAATTGGATACGCCCAGAAATACAACAACTTACCGCCTACCATGTTCCAAAATCAGGCAATGCTATCAAATTGGATGCAATGGAAAATCCTTATAGTTGGAGTGTAGCTTATAAGGAAGCTTGGCTGGAAATTTTACGTAATGCTTCTCTGAATCGTTATCCAGAATCATCTGCCGATGAAATAAAGCAACAATTACGTTCTGTTATGAAAATCCCTGATGATATGAGTATAATTCTTGGTAATGGTTCCGATGAATTGATTCAAATGTTGGCTTTGGCTTTAAACGATGAAGGTCGGGTATTACTAGCACCTGAACCAAGTTTTGTTATGTATCGCATGATTGCCAATTTTGTTAGGATGCAATATATAGGTGTGCCTTTACAAGTCGGTGATTTTGAATTAGATATGTTTGCGATGTTGGAAGATATTGAAATTCATCAACCAGCTTTGATATTTTTGGCTTATCCCAATAATCCAACTGGTAACGCATTTTCTACTGATGATATAGAAGCAATTTTAGAAACTGCCAATGGTTTAGTTGTTATTGATGAGGCTTATGCTCCATTTGCAGAACATACTTTTATCCATTATCTGCATGAATATCCTAACTTATTAGTTATGCGAACTTTATCCAAATTGGGATTAGCTGGTTTACGGCTGGGATTTTTAGTTGGTTCATCAGAATGGCTAGGAGAGATTGAAAAGTTGAGATTGCCTTATAATATAAATACTTTAACTCAACTCAGCACCGTATTCGCATTACAAAATTATGATGTGTTAGAACAACAAACTAAGCAAATTAAACAAGATCGAGAGCGTTTAGCAATTCAGTTGGAAGCAATGGATGGTATACATGTCTGGCCAAGCCAAGCTAATTTCCTTTTATTTCAAACTAAGAATGCTAAAAAAGTGTTTGACCGTTTGAAAGCTCGTAATGTGTTAATTAAATGTTTACATGGCAGTCATCCAACGTTGGAAAATTGTTTGCGAGTTACAGTTGGTACTCCTGAAGAGAATAATATATTTTTACAAGTTTTAGAACAAGTTATAGAGACTTAATGGCATTAATTTTTTGAGTTCCATAGATTTAACCTATGGCTATTTGTCATAAAATGTTTGGGATTTGGCAAAAAATGTACTTCATAATTGTGAATAAGTGAATGAAAAATAGTTAATTATTAATGATTTTGACTTTAATTCACAATTAATAATTCACAGTTAATCCTTTTTAAGGAGATATTCAATTGAAAAATTATATATTTATTATATTCATAAGTTGGTTAGGAACAAGTCACGCTATTTCTCCTAATATTGCTGATCAACTTGATATTAAAGCAATAAAAAGTATCAACTTAATTCAAACTGATAAAAAATTTCGAGCTTTTATTGTGGTGCAATTTAGCAGTTCGGCTCCCATAGCTATGAAATTTAAACGTTCTAACTTTATGATTAATTTTCAGGATGACAGAGGAGCCGATGTATTTTTAGGCACAACTCAACCAAAAGAAATTTTGTTTCCAGCTAGTGAAAATAATGTTGCTAGTTTGACTGAAAAGAAATTAGAGGTTTTTGTTGGAGAAAATAATATTAATACTATTAACCGGTTAATGAATTTATTCAATCTTATTGGCAATCCTGATTCTGAATTTGCAATGATATTATCTGGAACCACAGAAGTTGGAACTAAAACTAAACGTGGTTGGTTGTATCAAGGTCAAGTTGAAATAGAAGATTTTGTTTTTTATCCAACTATTCAAAGAGAAGTTTTGTTTAAATAGTCTGAAAATTATAAATATTTTTCTAATTCTCAACGAAGAAGTTGGGAATGAAAAAAATTATCACACGAATTAGGCAAATACAACCCAGTTAAAGATATTTCAGATTTCCTCGTTTTGAATTTAAAATAATGCAGAAATTTGGTTCATAAGTATTTTAAGCACAGTATTTGTACATAGTTTTTCAGATAAATAATTTCATTTAAAACCTACGAGGTTTTCAAAACCTCGCAGGTTTCACACAAATCTATTTTTATGAATGTCTATAGTACTGTTAATCAATTGAATAATAAAAATTAAACATCCTTCCTAAACAAACCCAGATAAAATAAATTCTGCATTCATGTTTAGTAGTTCTCATCGTAACTTCAGTTATATCAGTTAATAATTTCAAGATTAAACTTTTACCCCAAAAATGAATAAAAAAGCTACTGTTTTGCTTATTGAAGATGATTTAGTTGTTTCTGAAACCTATAAAGCTTATTTAGAAAATGAACCAATAAATTTAGTGCATGTAACAACAGGTAATGATGTTTTTGAATATTGTAAACATAACATTCCCGAAGTTTTAATACTTGATTTAATGTTGCCGGATATAAACGGGATGGAGATTTTGAAAAAAATAAAACAGCGACAACTTAACTGTGCTGTTATTATTATTACTGGTCAAAAATCAAAACAAATTACTGATGAAGCAATGCATTATGGTGCTTTTAATTTACTTAAAAAACCATTTGAAGCCAGTCAACTTCTTTTCATATTACGCAATGCAATCCGTCAACATGATTTATATGACAAAATTAATTCATATCAAAAAACGCAACGTAGTAGTTATCATGATTTTATTGGTGCTTCTAAAGAGATGCGTACCACTTACCAAATTATTGACACAATTGCAACTGCTAAAGCCTCGGTATTTATTGAAGGAGAAAGCGGTACTGGAAAAGAACTTTGTGCGATGGCAATTCACAAAGAAAGCATTCGCAAGGACAAACCATTTGTAGCTATGAACTGTGGAGCTTTCCCCAAAGATTTAATCGAAAGTGAATTATTTGGTCATGTGAAAGGAGCTTTTACCGGGGCATTTAATGATAGAGATGGTGCAGCAAGCAGTGCCAATGGTGGAACTTTATTTTTAGATGAAATTGGAGAAATGGATATTGCTTTACAAACCATCCTACTTCGTTTCGTACAAACCAGTAAATTTAGAAGAGTTGGAAGTGATAAAGAGGAAAAAGTTGATATTCGGTTTATTTGTGCAACAAATCGTAATATAAAAGTTGAAAT
Source organism: Candidatus Halobeggiatoa sp. HSG11 (assembly GCA_030378105.1). Lineage (GTDB taxonomy): Bacteria > Pseudomonadota > Gammaproteobacteria > Beggiatoales > Beggiatoaceae > DRQV01. Next base: position 6,816 of record JAUCGL010000196.1, read on the forward strand.
AAAAGCTGGTAATTTTCGTAAGGATTTGTATTATCGTTTAAATATAATTAATTTAACTATGCCGCCATTGCGTAAACGTGGAGATGATATTTTATTGATAGCCAGACATTTTCTCAACTATTATACTAACAATGAGAATAAATCATTTCAAGGTTTCACGGCAGAAGTTGAACAGCAATTATTGGATTATTATTGGCCCGGCAATGTGAGGGAACTGCAAAATCTTATACATAGAATTGTGGTGATGAATGACGATAAAATAGTAACAACAGAAATGTTATCAACACTCATAACACAGTTTGAAGAATCCACAGATACTCCAACTCCACCTATTAATCCCCCATCATCATCTCTGGACATGATTCGCCCTTTAAAAGAAGTAGAAAAGGAAGCCATCATTCAAGCAATTAATTTAACAAAGGGAAATGTTACAGAAGCTGCGAAAAGATTAGGGGTAGCACCTTTGACCATTTATCGGAAATATGAAAACTGGGGGGAAAAGCTGAGATGATTGAGCTTATTCAGCCCAATCATATAATATATTGATTTAAATTTTATTTTATAAATCATTTTCAAATTAGTTAAGACTGTCCAACTAAATTAACAGTTTGTTTGGTATTTATATGAGAACAAGCTTTACATAGACCAACTGCTCCACAGATAAATACTAAAACTGGAATACCCATTAACATAAATATACTGAATGCGAAAAAAAGGCTGCTTAACATGATAGACTCCATTAAATTTTAGGTTATGCTATATAAGAATATTATAATATAGCAATATTATTAAGAATGTATATTTACTTAACAATAGTTATGCCAACATTGTTAATATGTTTGTTTTTTAAAAGTAATTTATACTTATTATAAGTAAATTAACGGTTAAATTTAGTCTTATAATTTGTAACGCAGCGTTACAATTTGTAGCAATGATTAACAATTTGTAACGATTAGTTATACTTTTATCTGCTGCGAGATATGGAGATGTGAAACCGAAGTCGAGTAGTAAAAAAAATTTATTACTAATTTAACATGATAAAGTGTGAATTACATTAAAATCATATGTTTATTAACTGTCATTTCCACGAAAGTAGGAATCCCTGACAGCCTGACAAAAGTATAAAAAAAGAGCATAATAGGTTTAATTAACAACCTAAAACAGACATAAATAAAAAATGAAAATCCTTGACCCATTATTAACAACTTTATCAAATTTTCTATCTTC
>JAUCGL010000197.1 GCA_030378105.1 Candidatus Halobeggiatoa sp. HSG11
ACTTAGTAATTATTAGAACATGACTATGTAAACTGTTTATGTCTGAAAAATGCTTTTTTGTTAAAAAATATGTCTAATTAAACTCTGTTTACATTCGTTTACAATTCAAATTAATATTATTTATGACAAACCGACTTGATCACGCTTTAATTGTTGATGATGATTCAGAAATCCGTAGCTTATTACAAAATTATTTAGAAAAAAATAACTTTCGAGTGACAACGATTAATAATGGTAAAATCTTATGGAAAACTATTGGTGAAAAACAAATAGATATAGTAATATTAGATTTAATGTTGCCAGGTGAAGATGGACTAGAAATATGTCGTAATTTACGAGCTCGCCACAACATTCCTATTATTATTATAAGTGCATTAGGAGAGGAAACTGATCGTATTATTGGATTAGAAATGGGAGCTGATGATTACCTACCTAAACCTTTTAATCCACGAGAACTGTTAGTACGAATTAAAGTAATTTTACGTAGAAGCCGAAGCTTGCCCGGTCATGATAAAACAGATACTAAGAAAAATTTAACATTTTCTAATTGGACATTAAATTTATTAACTAACGATTTAATTTCACCACAAGGAGTAGTAGTTCCCTTAAGTGCTGGAGAATTTCGTTTGTTACGAGTATTTTTAGATCATCCTAAACGCTTGTTGACTAGAGATCAATTATTGGAACTAAGTCAAGGTCGAGAAGCATTGGCTTTTGATCGAAGCATTGATGTATTAGTTGGTCGTTTACGTCGTCATTTAGGTGAAAATGCTAAAAAACCACAGATAATAAAAACGGCCAGAGGCGTTGGCTATGAATTGGCAGCAGAGGTTAAATCAACATGAAATTATTACCTTCATCTCTATTTGGACGATTAGTTTTAGTACTATTGGTTGGATTACTGTTAGCCCAAGTATTAAGTACTATTATTTTATTTAAAGATCGGCATTGGCAAATTGCTAAATTACAAGAAAAACATATAACTTTACACATGATTGAAATCACTCGTATGTTAGATTCTTTATCTGAACAAAAACGAGATGAACTTTTAGTAATATTAAATACTTTACATTTACAAGTTTCTTGGCAAACAGAACCTTCTATTGATTGTGTACCTGACAATTATACTCCCAACCTAAAATATATTGTTGATTACCTTAAATTTAAAATAGGTAAACGTTCTTTATGTATGGTGGAAAAAGAAACCTATTCTCCTAATAACATATTGAAATTTATGGGTTTAGAAATACGTTTACACAGACCTTTTTATGCCAATATACAACTACGAGACGGTAATTGGGTTACATTTGAGCATATTCATCCAGTTAAAGAAGATGTTGCTACTCCTTGGCGATTAATATTATCCTTGATTGTAATGATAGGTATTGTATTAAGTTTGTCTTTATTAGCAGTACATTGGGTAACTCGTCCATTAGCTTTTTTAACTGAAGCAGCCGAACATTTAGGTCGTAATATTCATCATCCACCTTTATCAGAAAATTGCCCAATTGAACTGCGGCGTGCTATTCAAGCTTTTAACCTTATGCAAATTCGATTAACTCGTTATTTAGAAGATCGAACCCGGGTTATGATTGCCATTTCTCATGATTTAAAAACTCCAATTACTCGTTTAAGACTACGGATAGAGCAATTTAAAGATGATAATAAGAAGGCTTTTATAAAAGATTTAGATGAAATGCAAACTATGATAGATTGTACTTTGGATTTTATGCGAGGTCTTAACACTGTTGAAACTGCACAACCTTTAGATATTTTGGCTTTGATAGAAAGCTTACAGGCCGATTATGAAGAAATGGATTTACCATTGAAAATTGTGACAGATTATGTGCCACCACCTTATCCGTGTAATCCCCAAGCTCTTAAACGTTGTTTGGTTAATTTGATAGATAATGCTCATAAATATGCTACAAAAGTAACTATAAGTTTAACAATGCAAGATAAACAATTATATATTATCATTGCAGATCGAGGAAACGGCATTCCAGAAATAGCTTTAGAAACTGTATTTGAGCCATTTTTCCGCTTAGAAAAATCTCGTAGTCGTGAAACTGGTGGTACTGGTCTAGGACTGAGTATTGCAAGAAATATAGCTTTGGCTCATGGTGGTGATGTTATTTTACGTAATCGTGCCAAAGGTGGGCTAGAGGCTATTGTTAGTTTGCCATATCAGTAAATTTTATATATGGGATATAGCAATTCTTAATTATGAATGCTTAATTATTAATTAAAATCTATAAAAATATCAGATTCTTGCTTAATATAACTGTGGTCCATCCAATCGGGAAATGCTATAAACTATAATTGTATATCAAAAGGAATTTCCAATGAATAAATCTCGCCTAGCTTATTTAATAAGCCAATATCCAGCTATTTCTCACACTTTTATTCTTCGTGAAATCCGTATGTTACGTGATTTTAACTTTGATATCAGTGTGGCATCAATTAATCCACCAGATAGAAATGTAGAAGAATTAACTGAAGCAGAACGTGAAGAAGCAACCAACACTTATTATATAAAACCAGATGGGATAAAAGGAGCAATCAAAGCTCATTTTTATACTTTATTCACTCAACCATTTAATTATATTGGCGGCTTGCTTTTTGCATTACGTTTAGGGCAGTTTGATTTAAAGAAAATACTGTATAATTTATTTTATTTTGTTGAAGCTGTGATGATTGGTAGATGGATGCAGAGGAATAAACTGTCGCATTTGCATGTCCATTTTGGTATGGCGGCAGCTACAGTTGGATTAATAACCAAACGTATTTTTCCTATAAAATATTCTTTCACTATGCACGGCCCACGAGATTTTTATGATATTTATGGCTGCTACCTTAGTCAAAAAATAACAGACGCTGATTTTATCTGTTGTATAACTTATTTTGCTAGTAGTCAGTTAATGATGTTATCATCACCTGATTGTTGGAATAAATTGGAAGTGAGTCCATTAGGAGTTGATCCTAACACATTTATACCCCATCAATTTTGTCGTGAGCCAGAGCCATTTGAAATATTATGTGTAGGCCGATTAGTACCAGATAAAGGTCAATTTATTTTACTGGAAGCGGTTACTTATTTGATTGCCAAAGGTTATAAATTACGTCTGCATTTAGTAGGAGATGGTCCAGATAGATTAACTTTAGAAACTAAAGTCAAACAACGTGGATTAACCGAACAGGTTATTTTTGCTGGGGCAGTTAATCAAAATCAAATCTTAAAATTTTATGCCAATACTGATATTTTCGTATTAGCAAGCTTTGCAGAAGGCTTACCAGTTGTATTAATGGAAGCAATGGTGATGGAAATTCCTTGCGTAACAACTAACATCACTGGAGTTCCAGAGTTAATTGAGCATGGGGTTAATGGTTTATTAGTTGCTCCTTCTGATGTTAATGACTTGGCACAATCAATTGCTAAATTGATGGATGAACCTGATTTACGTCAACAAATGGGAATCGCAGCCAGTCAGAAAGTTAAAAAACATTATGAATTACAACAAAATACCAAAAGATTAGCCGATATTTTTCGAAAACGTTTATAGATAATTTGGAATTTAATATGAAAATTTTAACTATTAGTCTTTTTATTATGACAATTTTTTCATCTGTTTATGCTGAATCCACTAAATTTGTTCAATGGTGGGGAGAATATATACCCCATTATGAAAAAGCGTATGCAGGTGGTTATACAAATAAAAATTCAATTCAATATCAGGATGTTAATGGTGATGGTGTATACAATGACACGGTAGTTTGGTATGGATTTGATTTAAATAAACCTTTTAATCCATCTTCGTATCGTGACACTGGTATAAAAACACATAAATATAGAACTGATTTTCCTAGTGCAATATTTTATGGTGGTATTATTGTTCGTTTTACTAATATTTCTGATATTTATAAACAAGATAAGAAGGGTAATAGTTATCATCCTTTTAATAAATTGCCACAAGCAACAGTACAACCAGTTGAAGGTAGTAGGCCATGCTCTTATGCAACTGATTATCCTAATAATTCATATTATGGTCGACCAGATAAAGATTCACGAGCTGATATGACATTATTTGTTGTGGAACCAGAAAAATGGAAACAACCAATCTCTGAATTATTTTATGGTACTGAAAATGCTGAAGTTAATTTTTCTATATTTTATTTATGGAAAAAGAATGGTTTTATTAATGGTGGAAATGAAGTTGAACGAATTACTTTTGACGAAACCAGTAAACTATCTGTTAATATGACTCGTCGTCTTTATAATATTGAAGAAAGTAGATTTATTGTCCAAGATGGTGAACAATTTTGGATCAGCGAAGCTAAGGTTATTCATAATCAAAAAACTGATAAATTTTCATCTGGTGTAAATGGTATGTCAGTTAATGCTTTGAAACGAGGTGCGGAGGTACAACTTAACCCTTTGAATTCAAAATGGGCCAAATATAATCCACGTCAAGATACAGCAAAAATTGACAATCTTGTTACATCTCTTAAAGATATGAATTATTTGCCTAAAACAGCCAATGCTGAAGAAAAACAACTATATAAAACTATCAGCGATGAATTATTAATAGAAATAAATAAAATGCAGTTTGCTCCACAAAATGCTACTTTTGTAGAGCATGATTTTCAGGACGTTCAAGCAACTGGAATTTATTTTGCTACCTATACTTTTGCTCACGAAAAGACTGCGGTAATATTTGATAATTTTCAAGTTTATGCAGCTGGAAAAGTTCCTGAAAGCAAAGCAATAAACTTGTCTCAAAATAATGATACTATGCTTTTATCCCAAACTGACAGTAAAGTTTCTGGTGGAGTTTCAAGGAATTGCGGACCTTACGAACAAATTATAACTCAATGTGTGCCGGATAATATTAAAATCAAAGGCAAAATAACCGTTGATAGTTCTGATGTTGGTAAACAAGCTGATATAATAGCCATCGGTATTCACAAACCATATCCAGAGTCTGAGCAAGAAACATTTTATATGGTAATTGATGAGGGTAAAAATGCTGAAGAATGGGGTGGTAGTTTAAAAAATTTGAAGGCTTTTCAATCAAATATAGTTTTAAAACCTGAACATGATTTGTCTATATATCAGGGTAAAATACCACTACCTGGTTTTGTAAGTGTTTTATTTGGTTATCGTTTGCAGGATGGTAGTATAATATACAATGCCAATTCTATTGATATGTATATTTATACTGAAGGTATGGACAAGGCAAATACTGCACCGTATTCAGAAAGTATAAAGGATTTATGTCCATAAATGGAGAGTATTATGAATAGAAACATGTGTCAGTCAGCACAAGATTATTTCACCACTATGAATGAGGTGATTAATGCTATTGACTATAAAATAATTGATGAACTTGTTGTCAAACTTGTACAAGCTCAAAAAGAAAATCGCAAAGTTTTTGTGTTTGGTAATGGTGGCAGTGCAAGTACTTCAGGACATTTTGGTTTGGAATTTGTCATGACCGGAGCACCTGGTGGTCCAAAAGCTTTGCAGGTTCATAGCCTAAGTGATAATGTTGGACTGTTGACAGCATTAGCTAATGATATTTCCTATGACGAAATTTTTCGTTATCAATTAAATGCTTATGCAACTGCTGGAGATGTAGCTATAGCAATAACTGGTTCCGGCAATTCACCAAATGTTGTCAATGCTTGTCAGTGGGCTAAAGAAAATGGAGTAACAGTAGTTGCATTAACTGGTTTTAATGGTGGCAAAGTTCAGGAATTGGCAGATATTCAAATCCATATCCCAAGTAACAATTATGGTATTATTGAAGACTTACATATGTCAATTGGGCATGTAATCGGCCAACGTTTACATCAAATTTTATAAAGTAATTCATTAAGTTAAAATCAAAAACCTTTTAATTGTGATTGAAATTTAAAGATAGAATCATTAATAATTAACCATTTATTAAGATTTTTAAACCTGCTAGGTTTTTAAAACCTGGCAGGTTTGAATTCAAATTTTGGAAGTTATTAAATCCTCATTCCTTAAGATAATTAAGAAAAAACATCCATGACCAAAGCTATATTATTAGGAGCTGGCCTAGGTACTAGGTTGCGTCCACTTACTAACCGAGTAACAAAATGTTTGGTCCCAATTGCCGGTCGTCCATTACTTGATTATTGGATTGAAGAAATAAGCAAAGCTGGGGTAACGGAAGCTCTGTTGAATACTCATTATCTTGCTGAACAAGTACAGGATTATATTGAACAATTGGATGGTGATTTACTATTAACTGAGTTCTATGAACCTAAGTTACTTGGTTCAGCAGGAACTATTGCAGCCAACCCAAATTTTGCTGATGGTGCAGATGAAATCATTATCATTTATGCCGATAATTTAAGTAATGTCAATCTAACAGAATTGCTTGCTTTCCACCGTCAACATACTGATCCATTCACTATGTTGTTATTCCATGCACCGAATCCAAAAGCTTGCGGTATCGCTGAATTAGATTCTCAGAATAGAATAACAAGTTTTGTAGAAAAACCCGAAAATCCAGCAACAGATTTTGCCAATGCTGGTATATATGTTGTTGATTCTCAAGCTTATCGAGAAATTGCAGCTCTGCAAGCTTTTGATTTAGGGTTTGATGTATTACCAAAATTTGTTGGTAGAATGCGAGGTTGGGTGTGGGATGGTTATCATAGTGATGTTGGAACTTATAAAACTTATTTGCAAGCTCAACGTGATGCGGTTGAATTGGCAACTGGTAAGTTTAATCAAGGCCAACCAGCAATTTTTCTGGATCGGGATGGAACTTTAATTGAATCAGTTCATTATTTATCTAAACCGGAACAAGTACAATTGGTTCCAGGTGGTGGAGAAGCGATCAAGTTGTTACGAGAAGCCGGATTTGCTTGTGTATTGGTAACTAATCAGTCTCCAATTGGTCAAGGTATAATAACTGAAGATGATTTAACCGCTATCCATAAAGTTTTATCTGAGCAGTTGGCAAACTATGGAACTAAACTTGATGGTTTTTATCATTGTCCAGATGTACCGCAGGTTAAAGATCGGACTGTGGTTGATAGTTATGAACGTAAACCGGGGCCGGGAATGCTTTTTCAGGCTGCTGAGGAAATGCAGATTGATTTAACGAGTTCGTGGTTAATTGGTGATATGATAAGTGATATTTTGGCGGGGTATCATGCTCATTGTAAGGGTTTAATACTTGTTGAGACTGGCAAAGGTTTGGAAGGTAAAACGAATTCTGCGGTTAATTGGCATACTGTCCCTGACTTAACAGCAGCAGTTAAATTGATATTGAATTGAAATTTTAATAGTATCAAGAAATATGCTTCGCTCCATTCCCGAAACAACCTGCCAATTGGCGAAGGCATTATTAGGGATAATTATATTCTGGCTCTTTGGTAACTTACGTTAAACAATGCTTTGGTATTATTAATGTTGGATATCTGTTCCAACGCATATTTTTGGATACCTCGAATAGAAAATTATACGCTTTATAATCAATACGTTATATTTAACGCAAACTACCTAAAGAGCCACTTTATTTTGCTGAAATGTTACTTGTCCTTCAATTTTATCGCTCTTAATTGCAGCTTGCCATGCAGAAAAGGTCTTATATTTGGCTTGTAATTTAACATCAGAAAGCTGTTGACCAGCAACTTCAAATTTGTCCAAATCAAGGTCTACTAATACGACTGGTAATGGATAATCTGTTTCTGAATCAGATGAATCAAGTTTAAAACTTTCCATCCAATTAGTTACTGACAAATCAGATAATGAACCTTGCACTTTTAATATTTTTTTCCTTAGGCAATTCAGCTAATTTGCTTCCGAAACTTAAATAACCGCGTTCTAATTGCCTTTGCTTCAGAGTAAATACATTGTTAAATGTGAATTAAGAGCTAAATAATTATTTTAAAAATCATATAATTAGAATTTACTATTTAGAGACTTTTACTTGGTAAGTTTTTAACATATTGTTTTAAAAGCTATATGAATTTTAGCTCTTAA
>JAUCGL010000198.1 GCA_030378105.1 Candidatus Halobeggiatoa sp. HSG11
AGCCACTTTTACTGCTGAAGATGTGGCACTTATTCCACCAGAAGCTCTGTCTGAATTACAAGCTGTACAAATAGCTACGATGAAAGGTCTGGAAGGTCTAACTATAGAGCAGTTCGCAGAAATTCCAGTGGCAACTTTGGAAGGTTTAACTGAATATAACATGGCTGATTTAACAATTGAGGTTGTTAATAAATTTACTCCAAAACATGTTGATAATCTTAATCATAAATCCTTTAAAAAAATGTCTAGCAAGCGTACTTCTAAGATGTTAGTTCATTTTGATTCTGAACAAATAAGTCTTGAACAAGCAAAAGAATTATTACCTGATGATTGGCAATTGGATATGGAAACCGGAGCTTTAACTCCACCAGTAGGAGCTAAATTTACTCCACCATTATTAGCAGATAAATCATCAGAGCAAGTTTCTTTACCGACAATAGCAAATATTGAATTAGGAATTGGAATTGGTGGTCTTGGAGATAGCATTAAAACTGAAATGAAACATTCTCTCGAAGAGGAAAATTTGACTGATTTTGTGTTATCTCAAGAGGATAGTGGAATTTTAAAAATTAAAGGTATTGATGATGAAAAAGGCAAACAATATGCTTTTATTCCAGATGCTGATGATACAATTCAAGTAGATACTGATGAAATTCCAATTGGAATGGCTGTTGGTGAAGGTGGTTTTTATACTGTTACTACTCCAGAAGGACAGCAGTATAAAGTGATTCCAGCTCCTAAAGACCCGATAGCTTTATCCTCATCATTGAACAACAGTGAAGTAACTTTGGGTAGTAGCGGAGATGTGTTAATAAAATTATCACAGAATCTACGACGTGATGATAGATTTGTACTTATGTTCGACCCATTTGTTGAGCCAGCTCCTGAAAGTTGGTGTATTTTTGATGATGTCACAGGCGAATCAATGTGTGATTTTGACAATGCTCCAGAAAATATACGGCCGGGGATTCATATTAATAATACTCGCAGAGCCGATTTAAATTTACCAATTGGCAAAATGGTTTATGCTGATGGAAGCTCTCAAAATATTTCACCAACCGTGTATTCACCAGAAACATTTATTAAGGAAGCTCTTAAATTTAAAGGAGTTGAGAAAGTAATTTTTAATATGAATGGAACTTTCTATGTTTTGCATGAGGGTAGAGAATATATTGTTATGCCTAGTTTTAATGTGCAAACTGACAGTAAAGTTTCTGTAACTAAAATTGAGTTAAATGAGCAAGGTGGAGTCAGTTACTCGGTTCCAGTTGAATTACCAAACAAAACTCGAAGAGATAACCGGATAATGTTAATGTTTGATTTGTTTATTGAACAGGCTCCTGAGAGTTGGTGTGTGGATAATGATGGGGCTATATTTTGTGATTTTGATAATGTGCCTGATTACAGGTAGGGCGAACACATAGGTTCGCCCCTACGATATTGAAATATATTGTGTTCTGTAGGGACAGACCTGCGTGTCTGCCCTTAACATAAATTGAATTTTAGGAATGAAACTTAAATAACTTTCCCATTTGAAAAAGATCGTGGAATAGCCCGATAATTCCATTGAGGCAGAAAGTCATCAAATATAATCTGCATATTTTTTTTGAAGTCATCCGCAACTTTTCTGCCTGTTTGATATACCTTGTCAATGATGTGAACGAATGCTGTCAGACCGGTGCTAGTGTTCGTCTTTTCCATCAGTTCCTTGACCAACTCAACCGAAGTGAAGAATACTCCTTGGCAAGCACGAGTGACATGAGGAAATAACCGATGTTCAATGGGATTATATGTAGGAACAATAGGGTGGATAATGCGCTATACGTATTTCAACTCCAATTTCATCCGCTAGTATTTGAAGAACGGACTTGAACAGATAATGGCGGGAACTATTGCTACCACCACCATCACATAATACCTACAATTGATGTTGCACTGGGATAGTTTTCACGGCCAAAATTGTACCACCAATGACGGAAACTATCACAAGCAAATTCACTTGTATCACAACTAGTTCCAATGTAGGATATACCCGGTATTGAGATTAATGCCATAGATGCTATGAGGAATAATAACACCGTTTGCATGGCTTTTAAAATCATGATCAAAGGCATGTAGTTCCTCAAGAGTATACAGTCGTCCTTCCCGATAAAAATTGCCCAAATGTTCTTTTTTCGGTAGTCCTCCAATATGTAGTGTTAAACCTGATTAGGTATTTGAAACTTAACATGTTTTTTGGAGTCATCACTACTTTTTGGAGGACTACCCTTTTTTCTTGGTATCCAAACTGATAATTGGATTGCCAACAGTTTGATACTCATCCCGCCTACAAATCACATTTTCAAACTGTTCATTACGTTGAGGAACTTCTTTCATTGTCTGTTTTTTTTGGGCTTTGCGTTTTCGGTAATCATGTTTTTTAAATAATTTTTTAACAGTTCCACAACTCACTTGAATTCCATATTCTTCTTTCAAGCGTTTGACAACTTCCTTATGTTTCAAATCTGTCCATTTAATTTTTTCATTCATTGGATCGCCGGCGGTATAATCATGCTACAATCAGTAAGAATTTTTCATCAATTTCAGGGCATTTTTTGTTGTATCGTTTGCGTCCACCGCCATGTTTCCGAATACGCTTAAGTTCTTGAATACGTTCCTGCACTTCCAGCGAAGATAAACCACTGACCTCCCTTGCTCCTTTTTTGACTGTTCGGCGACTGCATCCAAGCACACTTGCTATGTATACCATACCTCCGTGTCCAAGCTTCAATGCCTCTATTCCCGCATATCGACGGCAGTCTTTTTCATTTAAAGTATTGAAGAAAGAACGCATTGTTTGTTTCGTGGGAATATGTTTGCATCGCTTGGGTTTCTTGTCAGATATTCTCAACAGTATATCATTTTTACTATTTTTTCACTTGTTATATCATGATTAAATGGGAATGTTATTTTTGTTTCATTCCTAAATATCTCATGTTATAATTAATCTCAACTTAAAACAGTTTAATATAAGAAGAGATTTTCTATGTTTTCTAAACTAGCTTTACGTCTACTTAAACGACTATTTGCAACACCTGAATCCAAACCTACTGATATAAAAACCGTACTTGATAGTTACACAGCAGTCGCTATCACAGAAGCCTGTATGACCACAGGAACAGCCACAGCTTCCAGCAATTGGCAGTTAGAAAATACTCTTAATAGTTATACTCTTGATGAAGGACGAGGAGCATTATCTACTGCAATTGGCCTTAGTTTAAGCGGAATTCGTGCTACTACCTTCCTTACATCTCCCGAATTAATGACTGCCCAAGACTTACTCGTCACCGCAGTTGGCCGTCATATTCCATTAGTTATTCACTTAACTAACCAAACCTTATCCGCCCATGCCGGAGCTTTGGGTAGTGGTCATAAAACCTTTCATGCCAGTGCTGATTTAGGTTGCTTTGTATTGCACGCCACCACCGTACAAGAAGCGGTTGATTTCTCTTTAATAGCACGCCGAGTAGCAGAATTAACCTTAATTCCCGGCTTGGTAGCAATGGACAATGAACAATTATCAATCCAAGAAGTTTGCTTGCCTTCACCCGAATTGATGCACAAATTTTTAGGCGATCCAAATGAACAAATTGCTTCCCCAACTCCAGCCCAACAATTATTATTTGGTGAAACTCGCCGCCGCATTCCACGTTGGTTTGACCCTGATCAACCAGTCATGCACGGTGCTATCCAAGGCCCTGAGAGTTGGGCTTTAGGAGCAGTTTCTAAACATCCATATTTTAGTCATCACTTAGAAGCCATTTTAGACGAATCATTAACATTGTTGTCCGAACTCACTGGCAGACAACTTGAGTCAATTTCCAGCCATAAAACTGATAACGCTGAATTAGTGTTAGTCGCTCAAGGTTCCGCAATAGAAACTATGGAAGCTGTCGCCGACTATATGCGTGATGAACGTAAAATGAAAGTTGGAGTGTTGGGAGTTCGTAATTTCAGGCCATTTTCAGGCAGTGGAATTGCAAATAAATTACAAAATAAACAAATAGTTGCAGTATTAGAACGAGTTGATACACCATTGGCAGAAGACCCACCATTAATGCGACAAGTTCGAGCAGCATTGGAACGGGCTTCAGAAAATAATCGATTAGGTAAAGATACTTATCCTAACTATCCGACTATAAAAAAGTTACCTCGATTTCGATCAGTTGTTTATGGTTTAGGCGGTTATCCGTTGCGAGTTTCGGACTTGATAGAACTATGCGAAACTATAGATACCAAAGGTCAAGGTCGAATTTTTCTTGGTTTTGAGTTTGAACGTGGTTCTAGTATTTATCCCAAGCGACAGATATTGTTGGATAATTTACATAGATATTATCCTAATATCGCTGGTTTGGGTCTGAAAAGCCAACAACCAACTCCAAATTTAGCTCCTGATGGTGCATTCACTATTGCAATCCACAGTGTGTCTACTAATAAATTAAATTTAGAAGCTGCTAACTTGTTGTATAATTTAAATAATGGTTGGATACGTAGTCGATCAGGATTGTTGAAAGGTCGAGCTGGTTGGTTTGATATTTTCACCTACTCCAACACTGAATTGAAAGACCTCGGGGATGATTTAGCCATTGATATTGCAGTATTAACCACTCCTTATAATCAATCAATTCCGAGACTTAGCAAGGATGGTTTATTATTAGTTGTATCCAATGAAAAATTCGTTTTGCCACAAGCCAAAATTTACCACATAACAACTAGCTCTCAACCAACAATTTTAGGAGCTTTATTCGGCATGTTGCTTGACAGTGGTAAATTAGAAATAACTGCCAGAAAAATATTAACTGTATATGAAAATAGTCTTCAATCTGAAGTATCAGAAAGTGAACTGGCAAATAGGCTAGAACAGTTTACAACTGGCTTAGAAACTGTTAGTTTGCTTGAGCAACAGGAATTAACCTCAGCAAATACTTGGAATGATGAAGCTCCATTGGCGGTGCGTCATCTTGGTGGTAATGATGATAATTACAGTAGCTTGCCACGATTTTGGGATCAAGTAGGAGTTTTATATCGTAATAATGAAATGGAGGAATTGACTCCCGATCCTTATCTGACCACTGGAACTATTCCGCCTCTTACCTCCACTTTCCATGATTTGAGTATTGGCAGACAGATGTTACCAGCTTTTAATCCCAATACTTGCACTGGCTGTGGTCAATGTTGGACTCGTTGTCCAGAAAGTGCGATTGGTAGCATCGTTATTAGCCCGACCGCTTTATTAAACGCTGGCATAAAATTAGCCAGTGCCGAAGCTTTGCAAATGATAACCAGCAAATTAGCTTCCAACATGCACAAACAAGGGCGAGATAAAGAAACAGAAAATCCTTATTTTGCAACTTTTATTCAAACTGCATTTACAAACTTAAAAGATAAATTGCCATTCAATGAAGAGCGTAAACAGGCTGCCAATAAAGCTATAACAGCATTGGTTAATCATGTAGGTGAATTACCAATAGCTCGTACAGAAGCCTTTTTTCATGAAAAAGAACGTTTTCAACATGATAGCGGTGAATTTTTATCTATTGTCATCAATTCAGATGCCTGTAAAGCTTGCGGTTTATGTATTGAGGCTTGTGAACCGGAAGCATTGATTGCAGCACCTCAAACCACTCAGGATAATAATTTATGGCAATTATGGGAACGGTTGCCGGACACTGCTGGAAACAGTATAGAAAATGCCAGTAAGCAGATTGGTTCTATGCCAGCCGTATTATTATCTCGTCACTGTCAGTTGGCAATTGCTGGTGGAGATAATGCCGAAGCTGGTTCAGGGGAAAAATTAGCTGTCCGTTTGGCTATGGCTATCACTGAATTTCAACGCCAACCTTTAATTAATAATTTTATTAAGGATATTATTGGATTACGCACTAAAATTACCACTTATATTCAAGATATTCTTGCCAACGCATTGCCTAGTGATGATTTGGAAATTTTGGCTACCAGTTTAAATGGAATCGCTCCTAATCAAGCTCCTTTATCAGCCCTAACTGAACAGATAGAAAACACTACTGAGCAGGATTTGATAGATACCAATAAATTACGCCGTTTGGTTAAAATAAGTCAAGATTTGAAAAAATTACACTGGCAATTGACTGAAGGTGAGCATGGTTTAGGACGATCACGTTTAAGTTTGGCGATAGCTCCCGGAACTTTGACTGATTGGGCTGGTCATTGGCCGGATAACCCATTTCAAGTTCCAGTTGCAGTAGATATGAATGGTGATACTGCGAATTTGGCAATTGGTTTATTGGAAGGACAATTACGCAAAGCCATTGAAAGTGTTGCGTTATTGCGACAAGCTCATTTAGAACTGGAAAAGCCAGATGTTGCGAGTCGAACAGCTAAGTTGGCTATACTTCCTGATTGGAATGAATTGAGCAGAGAAGAACAGCAGTTTTGTCCACCTCTATTAATGTTGGGTAACGACAAAATATTGACAAGTAAAACATCTCTTAATCAGTTGTTAAATTTAAATTTACCAATCAAAGTAATATTATTCACAGACTTAGATATTGAAACTCGCCGTTTAGAACCAAGTTTATTGGCTTTAGCTCAAAATAAAGCTTATGTGTTACAAACTTCTATTTCTCACACCGAACATTTTTTACAAGGAATTAAGGAAGCATTTGCATTTGCTGGCCCAGCTTTGATTTATGTATACACTCCTAGCCCAGAACGACATGGTTTTGCTCCTGAAAACACTGTTACGAGAGCTAATGAAGCAGTTAATTCCAGAATGTTTCCGTTATTTAAATATAATCCTGATGCAGAAGGAGTTTTTGGTTCTCGAATCAGTTTGGAAGGCAATCCAGAACCAGAGCAAACTTGGATTTCTCAGGATAATGACTTTTTTACACCAGCAAATTGGGCTTTGAATGAACAGCGATTTGCCAGCTATTTTGTACCTGAAGATGGCAAAACAAATCATACTGTTGCTGATTATCTTGCTGGGAAAAATAAAACTGCTTTTGTAACTAAAGCTGGACAACAGTGGCAAGTACGACCAGAGTTTTTAACCATTTGTAAGGAACGAAAACAAGTTTGGCAGATTTTACAGGAATTAGCTGGCTTAGTTACGCCTTTTACGGCAGATGTGGAAGCAAGATTGACTCAACAGGTTGCGGATAAACATCAAGCTGAATTAGATGATTTGAAACAGGAATATGAAGCTAAGATTGAGAAATTAAGAACTGAAATGGAAACTGAGATGGCGGCTAGGGTTAAGAGTAATTTGATGAGTTTGGCTGGATATGATTAGTTAAGGATGCCGAAATAATATACGTTTTCTTATGAATTTCGGAGTACAAGGTTTCCTTGTTTCAACTTGCAAGAAGACCTTGCAATTCCTATTATGATTGACTTAAAATTATTGAGTTGGAGCGAATTTGGAGCAGTCTTTAAAAGACCTGTCAGGTTTTGAAAATCATGATTCTGACTAAAAAATATTTGACAAATGAAATCTTGTTTGTTATGTTCATAAGTTAATGAAGTAGCATATGTTCTTTAACAAATTAAAAATATTTAGTTATTGATTTTAAAGGTGGGAAAATACCCGCTCTTTCATGAAGGTTCACCGTTTAGGTGATTGAATATATTAAGACCAGACCTGCTAGGTTTCCAAAACCTAGCAGGTCTTTTCGTTTAGGTGATTGAACATCTTTGTCAGAATCAGAATTTTCAGAATAAAAGAATTAACAGAATAAAACCCAAAATGGCTTAACAAACTATTCTGCAAATTCTCTTATCCTGTGAATTCTGATTCTGACATTTTGCCGTTAAAATGATTAATCCGTTAAAGCTTGTTCAAATACTTTTAATTCCAATCTATCACTGTATAATGTGAATTAAGAGCTAAAAAATTATTTTAAAAATCATATAGTTAAAAATTATAATTTCAGAGGTTTTTAACAGGCAATTTTTTAACTCATTGTTTTTATAAAGATACATAATTTTAGCTCTT
>JAUCGL010000199.1 GCA_030378105.1 Candidatus Halobeggiatoa sp. HSG11
AAATTAGCAATTAATTTGCTGATAAACATAATAAAAAACTTGTTTTTGCGTAATTTTCAGTCAATACAAAAAAAAGTTTAAGTCCTGATATACAATGTACAAATATCATACCAAAAAATAACTAATTGATTTATAAGGTTTTGATAAAAAAGATTCAAAAGAATATGCTGAAAATCCGCAGGTTTAATTTAAACAAAATCGTGGAACTTCACAAGTTTGTCTTGTATGTTATTGATTTTAAATAACGTGCTGAAAATCCACAGGTAGGTGCTGAAAATCAGCAGGTAGAATAATTATTTGATTTTAAAATAAAATATCTAACGCTAAAATCATACCAACTTTATAAACATATATTTAATTTGTATTTTTAAGTAAATTAATGAAACAACGCTGGGTTATTAAAATAGGTAGTGCGTTGCTAACCAATGAAGGACGTGGTTTAGACAAACAAGCTATCAAAGGCTGGGTAGAACAAATGGCTACCTTGCAACAACGCAATATAGAATTAGTTCTTGTGTCTTCTGGAGCTGTTGCCGAAGGCATGACCAGATTAAAATGGACACAACGTCCTTCAGAATTATACAAACTTCAAGCTGCTGCCGCAGTTGGACAAATGGGCATGATTCAAACTTACGAATCCTTTTTCCAACAACATTCTTTACACACTGCCCAAATTTTATTAACTCACGATGATTTAGTTAATAGACAACGTTATCTCAATGCTCGTAGTACTTTACAAAGCTTAATCAATTTAAAAGTGATTCCAGTAGTTAATGAAAATGATACAGTTACCACTGAAGAAATTCGATTTGGTGACAACGATACCTTAGCTAGTTTAGTGGCTAATTTAATTGAAGCAGACACATTAGTGATTTTAACCGACCAACAAGGATTGTATGAACAAGACCCACGCCTTAACCCAACCGCAAAATTAATTACCGAAGGCAAAGCTGATGATCCAAGTTTATTGGCAATGGCGGGTGATACTGGCGGAAAATTAGGAAGAGGCGGAATGCTAACCAAATTAAAAGCTGCAAAATTAGCAGCCCGTTCAGGAACAACTACTATACTTGCTTCTGGAAAAATGGAAAATGTATTGTTACAAATTGCAGATAATAAACCAGTTGGAACCTTATTAAAATCGGTTCAGGAACCACTTGCCGCACGCAAACAATGGTTGGCTTCTCATTTGAAAATGCAGGGCAAATTATATTTGGATAAAGGTGCTGTTAAGGTGCTGTGTAATTCTGGTAAAAGTTTATTAGCTATTGGAGTGACTAAAATTGCTGGTAAATTTGAACGTGGTGAAATGGTGGCTTGTATAAGTCCAAATGGTCAGGAAATAGCTCGTGGTTTGGTAAATTATAATTTTATGGAAACTAGAAAAATTTTAGGCCAGCCAAGCAATCAAATAACAAATATATTAGGTTATATTGATGAACCTGAATTGATTCATCGGGATAATTTAGTATTGGTATAAATTTAAAAAAGTTCAGTGATTAAGGATGGAAAATATAGCAATTCTTAATTATGAATGCTTAATTCTTAATTAAAATCTATAAAAATATCAGATTCTTGCTTAATATAACTGTGGTCTATCCAATCGGGAAATGCTATATTTTGGAGAAAATTCATCCGTTTTTCTATTAACTAATTGAAATTACCAAATGAAGCTAAACTTTAAGAAATGAAATATTAAATAATATAACTCAACCAATTAGTCCCTCCTTCTTGTAACGGTAGGGGAACTCGCCTCATTGATTACGGATGGGTAAAGGGAGGTTATGGGAAAATTATTTAAGTTTCATTTTTTAATTTTTGCGGATTGATTCTTAATCCATTTTAAATAAATTTGTATTTTAAAGTTAATTTATGTTTAAATATTATGTATTGTTAATATGAAGTATTAAGTTTTGATTTATGCAAAATTCATTTAAGGATAGGTTTTTAACCTCAATCCAATATATTATTCCTCAACATTTATTATCAAAGTTAGTATTAAAATTAACCCGTTTACAGTGGGGACGTTTTACTCATTGGTTGATTAAACGCTTTATTAAATATTATAATGTTGATATGAGTATTGCTAACTTGCCAGAAATTAGTAATTATGCTAGTTTTAATCAGTTTTTTACTCGTGCTTTAAATCCAATTGCTCGACCTTTGGCTACTGGGATTGTGAGTCCGGTAGATGCTGAAATAAGTCAAATTGGAAAAATTGAAGTTGATAATTTATTACAAGCTAAAGGCCATTCTTTTAAATTGACAGATTTATTAGGTGGTAACAAAGAAGTGAGTTCTTTGTTTGAACAAGGTTTATTTTGTACTTTATATCTATCGCCCAAAGATTATCATCGTATTCACACCCCGGTTACAAGTAAATTGACGGATATGATATATGTACCAGGGCGTTTGTTTAGTGTGAATCAACGAACAACTAGAGTTATTCCTAATTTGTTTGCTCGCAATGAACGCTTAATTTGTATATTTGAAACTGAATTTGGCCCAATGGCTTTGATTTTGGTAGGAGCTATTTTTGTTGGTAGTATAGAAACAAAATGGACAGGGGAAATTAATCATTTATCCCAAATCAAACATTGGCATTATAAAGAAGCTCCCCACCTACAATTAGGAGCTGAACTTGGACGTTTTAATATGGGATCAACAGTAATAATGTTATTAAATTCTAAGCGGATAGCATGGCTACCAGAACAGTGTAAATCGAAAAAAGTTTTAATGGGTCAACAGTTGGCATGTTTGTTGTAAGAAACTAATTTATCTACAGATAGTTTATTACAATAAATATGTGTTATATCAATAACTATGCTTAGTTATAAAACCTATAACGCCGTTAATTTGGCAAACTTAAATTTTTTTAGGATACACTTAAAATTATGAAAATGTTTAGAATACTTTACTTATTAATACTTACTGGTCTATTTGGTTGTAATACTTTGGTTACTAAACCAGTAGTCAATGAAGAACCAAGTACTGAAAAAACTGATAAAACAGTTTATTTATTTGAACCTTACCGGATTGATAAAACAACAGATTTAACATTAACCACTGACCAAAATAACCCAGCTACGTTTTTTTGGAAAACTGAGTCTACTTCCTCACAAGTTAAACCAGTTATAAATCGCTCTAAAAACAATTCTCATAAGCGTATTAAAAATACTTATCCAACAGTTAGAACTTATACAGCTAAACAAAAATTAGCTAAAAATACTCCTTCTATTGGACGAGCTATCGCTAAAGCGATTAAAATAATACCTGAGAAAAAAAGATTTAATAACCGAAGTTCGACTAGTAACTTATGGGATAAAGTCCGTAAAGGTTATGCTTTCAAATCAGTTGATAATAATCAAGTACAACGAGAGATAAATAAATTTTTATCTAATCCATCCTATTTTCAAAGAATTTCCAGAAAAGCTAATCCATATTTTTATCATATTGTTAAAGAAGTAGAAAATCGTGGTTTACCTATGGAGTTGGCTTTGTTACCAGCTATTGAAAGTGCTTTTGAACCAAGAGCTGTTTCTCATAAAAGTGCTGCTGGTTTATGGCAATTTATGCCAGCAACTGGTAGATACTATGGATTGACTCAAAATAAATGGTATGATGGCAGACGTGATATTGCTGCTTCAACCAATGCTGCCTTGAATTATTTGAAAACTTTGCATAATATGTTTAATGGTGATTGGTTTTTAGCGTTAGCCGCTTATAATTATGGTGAAGGTAATGTGGGTAAAGCCATAAGGCGTAATGCAAAAAATAATCGACCTACTGATTTTTGGTCATTAAAATTACCTAGAGAAACTCGTGAATATGTGCCAAAATTACTAGCCTTTGCGAAGATTGTATCCAATCCAAAAGCATATGGAGTAAAATTACAAAGAATAAGTAATCAACCATACTTTAAAAAGTTCAATGTAGGTCGTCAAATTGAGTTATCTGTTGTGGCCCAATTAGCTGGAACATCAGTTTCTGAATTGAAATTATTAAACCCTTGTTATAGACGTGGAATTACTTCACCTAAAGGACCATATAATATCACGTTACCAGCAAGCAAAATTTATCAATTTAAACAGAGACTTGCTCAAATTCCAAGTAACTTAAAATTAGTCAAAACAGTTGCTTTTGCCACTAAGTCAGTTGTTAAACATAGGCGTAATAAAGTTAGTAGCAAAAAAGCTAAGAATAAAAAACATACTAAGAAAACATCAAGTCATAGAGTTAGAAAAGGTGATACTTTATGGAAGATAGCCAAACGTTATAAAACAACTATTGCTAAAATCAAAAATCTAAACAAATTGGGTAAAAGAAGTTCCTTAAAAATTGGTCAACGGTTAGTAGTATCGGCAAAAAAATCAACTCGGACTTCTAATCGAACTTCTAAAAAAACCAAAAAACATAGAGTTCGGCAAGGTGATAATTGGTGGAAACTTGCTAAACGGTATGGTACTACAGTATCATTATTGAAAAGATTGAATAGATTTAAGAGTAATTCTTTAAGAGTTGGTAAATTTTTAGTAGTACCAAATTAATGGTATAATTTGAAGATAAATAAAGTGTATTAGCACTTAAAGGCCGACAAACCTTAACTTACATGTGAGGATTGTCGGCCTTAACATGCTTAAATGTCTTTGCTATTCAAGAATTAAATTTTCAAAAAAATCAAAATTCAACAATATTTAGGAAATTAAAATATGTCACAAAAGTATCGCTTGGTAACAAGAAGTGATTTTGATGGCTTAATTTGTGCGGTTTTATTAAAAGAAATTGATCTAATAGATGATATTAAATTTGTTCATCCAAGAGATGTGCAATTAGGAAGGATTCCAATTGGTCCTAATGATATAACTACTAATTTGCCATACTCTCCAGGAGCTCATCTAATTTTTGATCATCATCTAAGTGAAGCCATAAGAATTTTAGGAGAACAAAGTCGCCCAACAAATTATATCATTGATCCTGATGCTCCATCGGCATCTAGAGTAGTTTATAATCATTACGGACAGGATAAATTTCCAAATATTACCGAAGATATGATTATTGCAGTTGATAAGGCAGATTCAGCAAATTTTACCCGTGACGAAATTTTATTTCCGAAAGAATGGGTATTACTTAATTATTTAATGGATCCAAGGAGTGGTTTGGGACGTTTTAGGCATTTTCGAGTTTCTAACTATGACTTAATGATGATGCTAATTGATTATTGTAAAACTCATACTATTGATGAAATATTAAAATTACCGGATGTTGAAGAACGAGTTAAACTATATTTTGAACACCAAAAAGCATCTATGGAACAAATTGAAAAATGTTCTACTGTGCGAGAAAATGTTGTTGTTTTAGATTTACGTAATGAGGAAGAAATTTTTACCACTAATCGTTTTGTTATCTATGCTCTTTATCCAGAATGTAATATTTCTATCCATGTCCTATGGGGCCTGCAAAGACAGAATACTGTATTAGCAATTGGAAAATCAATTATTGACCGTTCTTCTAAAACTAATATAGGAGTTTTAATGTTAGAATATAGTGGTGGAGGACATAAAGCTGCTGGAACTTGTCAAGTAGATAATGATAAAGCCGATGATGTTTTACAAGAAATTATTGGAAGGATTAATACAGATGGATAAACGTTTATTAATTTTATTCCTGACTATATTTATTAGTTTACCAAGTTATGCTAGTAATACTTTGGTGTTTATTCATGGATATCAAGGTGATGGAAGTACTTGGCGGCCAACCGGTATTATTTATGCTTTACAACGTAATGGTTGGCAAGATTCTGGTCATTTATTTCCTCAAGGACCAACATTAGGTATAGCTAAACCCAGTCCTACTGGGAATTATATGTATACTGTAACCTTGCCTTCAGAAGCACCTTTAGCTGCTCAAGCACGTTGGTTAGATGTATATTTACGAAATTTAAAACAACGTCATCCAGATAATTCATTAGTATTGGTTGGGCATTCGGCTGGTGGAATAGTTGCTAGATTGGTTATGGTAACTGGAAAAATCTCAGTGAAGGGTTTAATAAGTATTGCCAGTCCACATTTAGGGACGGATAAAGCTGAACTAGGAACGGCTATTAACAATAGTCCAGCAAGTATGTTTACTCCTATGTTAGGATTGGGTTCTATTAATCGTAGTCAAGGTTTATATTATGATTTGACTAGAGAGCATCCACGTAGTTTATTGTTTTGGCTTAATCGTCAGCCACATCCACAGGGATTTTATATATCTATTATAAGAAATGGGGATGGTTGGGTAGCACCTTATAGTCAGAACATGAACAATGTAGTGGCTTTACGTGGTTTATCTAAAACTGTGATAACAGTTGGTGAACATAGTTTAAATCCATCCGATGGCCCATTATTAGTTAATTTGTTAAATAAATATCTTAAGTAAATTTACAATCATTTTTAAATAACTAAATAACCGACTTTAACCTATCAAAATTCAGCAACTTTTCTTGGTTCTTCCCTCGAAAGTGGGCATCTATAGATATTCATAAAAATACATTCGTGTGAAACCTACGAGGTTTTGAAAACCTCGCAGGTTTTAAGTGAAATTATTTATTTGGAAAACTATATAAATCTCTGAATACCCATTTTCACGAGAATAATATTTAACAAAAACAACTGACTTTATAACTGTTCTCTGACATATTTAATAACTGAAGTTGTATCAGGTTTAACTTTACGCCAGATATAAAAAGATTCAGCCGCTTGCTCAACTAACATACCTAAACCATCTAATATATTCGTTGCTCCTTGATTTTTAGCCCATTGCATAAAAGGAGTAGCTGTATTAGCATACATCATATCGTAGCACCAGCCATTATCAGCGACTAAACCATCAGCCAAAGGTGGAATTTTACCTTGTAAACTGGTTGATGTACCATTGATAATTAAATCATATGACTGGCCTGCTAAAGCCCCATAGGAAGAAACTTTAATCTCACCTAAATGAGCAAATAATTCAGCTAATTGTTCTGCTTTTGATATGGTACGATTAGCAATAATACATTGAGTCGGACAAGCTTTAAGCAACGGTTCTAATATACCACGTACAGCTCCACCAGCACCAAGTATTAGTATTTTTTTATCTAGTATTTGACAATCATGGTTTTGGGTTAAATCACGTATTAAACCAATTCCATCAGTATTTTCGCCATTATAAATACCTTGCTCATCAAACCATATAGTGTTAATAGCTCCAGCCAATTCAGCTCGTTCACTACGTTTAGTAACTAATTCCCATGCAATTTGTTTGAATGGTACTGTTATATTTAATCCTTTACCGCCGGCTTGTCTAAATTTTTGCACTGCTGCTATAAATTCACCTTCTTCGGTTTCGGCTAAAATAGCATTATAACTCAATGATTGTTCAGTTTGTTTAGCAAATAAAGAATGGATGAGAGGAGATTTACTGTGGGAAATTGGATTTCCTATAACTGCGTATTGGTCAATTTGAGTATTCATGTTAATCATTAAAATATTTTTTCCTTAAGAGTTTACCAGTTTAACATGACAAAAAAAAAGCCTCTCAACATTTCTGAAAAGAGGCTCCAACCACACATAAGGAGATACTGAATTAAAATGCAATATAAATGCCAAAATCATTCCATTTAGTGTATTTCTATAAAAACATATCATTAATACTAGGTTAGGACTTACGCATTGACAAACATAATAAAATGTGAATTGCATTAAAATCATATATTTATTACAATATAAACTAATTAATTGTCATTCCCACGAAAGTGGGAATCTAGCGATCTCAAAGATTCCTAGATTCCCGTTTTCACGGGAATGATAGAACTATATAAATATAGTTTATATGCAAATTATACAAATGATATGATTTTTTATAACTATTTGTATCTTAACAAATTCATAAAATGAATGTTTTGTCAATGCGTAAGTCCTATAGGTA
>JAUCGL010000200.1 GCA_030378105.1 Candidatus Halobeggiatoa sp. HSG11
TTGGGCAATTTTTATCGGGAAGGACGACTGTATACTCTTGAGGAACTACATGCCTTCGATCATGATTTTAAAAGCCATGCAAACGGTGTTATTATTCCTCATAGCATCTATGACATTAATCTCAATATCCGGGTACATTCAAATTGGAACTAGTTGTGATACAAGTGAATTTGCTTGTGATAGTTTCCGTCATTGGTGGTACAATTTTGGCCGTGAAAACTATCCCAGTGCAACATCAATTGTAGGTATTGTGTGATGGTGGTGGTAGCAATAGTTCCCGCCATTATTTGTTCAAATCTGCTCTCCAAATACTAGCGGATGAAATTGGAGTTGAAATACGTATAGCACATTATCCACCCTATTGCTCCAAATATAATCCCATTGAACATCGGTTATTTCCTCATGTCACTCGTGCTTGCCAAGGAGTATTCTTCACTTCGGTTGAGTTGGTCAAGGAACTGATGGAAAAGACGAATACTAGTACAGGTCTGACAGCATTTGTTCACATCATTGACAAGGTATATCAAACCGGCAGAAAAGTTGCAGATGACTTCAAAAAAAATATGCAGATTATATTTGATGACTTTCTGCCTCAATGGAATTATCGGGCTATTCCACGATCTTTTTCAAATGGGAAAGTTATTTAAGTTTTATTCCTTATTAAACTAATAGATTTTATTTTTTTGAAATATAATTAATTTTAATGGTATAAAAATATAGGAATGTTACTATAGACTTTCAGAAAAATATTTTTCATAGGCAAACCTGACAGGTTTTGTGGAGTTATTTATCTGAAAAACTATATAATAAACTATTTTTTTAAACTACCATTTAAATAAAGGCCAGTGGAACATCTGGTGGATTTACCACAAGCTTGATTTATTCTATAATAAATGAGATAATTCTTCTTGAAGTAAATAGATAATTTTCATTTTAACGTATTATATTTTCTGATAATATTTGTAAGTGAAAATCATGTTATTGAATATATAGTGATAAACATAATTTTCATAAATTTGTATAAAATAAGTTTATATTTATTATAAATACTCACCGCCTTTCCTAACCCTTCCTTATTATTAAGAGGCGAATAATTCCGTTCTCATCGACAAGGAGAGGCTAGGAGAGCTTAATTACTTGGATAATGTGAATGACTGATAAAAAACGTGGTATCCATGAGCTTTATGCAGAAAACCCTGAACAAGCTGATTTATTGACATGGGGTCGTAAAGTTGATCCAACGACTCGAAGAGGTTTTTTGAGAAAAAGTGGTTTAGCAGCAATGACAGCAGTTTTGGGTGCTAATATCCCATTTGCAGATAAAATGCCCGGTGGTTTAATTCCAGCCGCATTAGCAGCAAGCGAAGATAATTTTGAAATTCCAGGCAAGGAAGGTTTAACTGTTCTGAATGATAGACCAGTGAACGCCGAAACTCCACCTCACTTATTAGATGATGAAATCACACCTGCCAAATATTTATTTGTTAGAAACAATGGAGTGCCACCAGAAGAAGACAAAATTGATGTTAATGCTTGGACTTTAGAAATAACTGGTGAATCTTGTGAAAAACCAACTACTTTCACCATAGCAGAGCTAAAAGAAAAATTTAAACAATACACTTATCAACTACAACTTGAATGTGGTGGTAATGGACGCTCTGCTTACGATCCTCCAGCTCGTGGTAATCAATGGTCACTAGGTGCTGTGGGTTGTCCTAAATGGACTGGGGTTAGGTTGAAAGATGTGTTGGAGCATTGTGGGGTTAAAAAAGATGCAGTTTATATTGGTTATTATAGTGCTGACAAGCATTTAAGTGGTGATCCAAATAAACAGCCAATTTCCAGAGGAGTTCCAATTGCTAAAGCGATGGAAGATGAAATGTTGATTGCATGGTCAATGAACGATGATAAAATTCCTTTGCTTAACGGTTATCCATTGCGTTTGTTATGTAGTGGCTGGCCCGGTTCAACTTCTGGCAAATGGTTGACAAAAATCGTGATCCGAAATAAAGTTCACGATGGCACTAAAATGACTGGTAAAGCTTATCGTATGCCGTGCGAATCAGTTTCTTCTGGTAGTAAAGTAAAAAATGAAGATATGTGTATTATTGAATCAATGCCAGTTAAATCTTTGATTACTTATCCAAAAACAGGAGCTAAACATAAACTTGCTGATGGAAAATTTGCTGTTCGTGGCCATGCTTGGGCTGGTGATCTTTCGGTGCAAAAGCTACTAGTATCCATTGATTTTGGTGCAACTTGGCGAGTCGCAACGCTTAAAGACCCAGTTAATCGTTTTGCTTGGCAACATTGGAATGCTGAAATTGAGTTTCCTAAAACAGGTTATTATGAAGTTTGGGCAAAAGCAATGGATGACAATGGTGTATCACAACCAATGGTTGTACCCGGTTGGAATCCAAAGGGCTATTTAAATAATTCTTGTCACCGTATTGCTGTACAAGTTGTTTAATGAAAATTATTGCAATAATTATTATGGCGTTGTCAGGTTCTTTATTAGCAAGTAACATTGATAAAGAATCTGGCATGATCATTGGTGAAAACTGGGAGCTTGTGAAAGCTAATTGCACTGGCTGTCATGCCGCTCCTCATGTAACTAGCCAAAGAAATGATCGAGATGGTTGGATAGAAATTATCCGTTGGATGCAGAATAAACAGGGACTTTGGCCGTTTGATGCAGACACGGAAAATAAAATTTTAGATTATCTAACGTTAAATTATGGATTGGTTGATAATCGTGCTATCCAAAAAGTTGACAAAGCAACTGGAATGATTATTGATGACAATTGGGAATTGGTCAAAGTAAGTTGTACTGGCTGTCATTCTGCTAAAATAGTTACCCAACAGGGTGCGAATAGAGATACTTGGTTGGAAATTATTCGTTGGATGCAGGAAGAACAGGGACTTTGGCAGTTTGATGTAAGCACTGAAAACAAAATTCTTGATTATCTGTCAAAAAATTATTCTCGTAGTAGATAATTGTATATTATGCAGAAAGTTCTTAATTATCAAATTTTTTCTCGTTTAAGAATTGGGGTTCAAAGCATAAGCTTTGTTAAAAAATTCGGTAGTCCTATAGAAAGTAATAATAGCTTCAAAAAAACTGCTGAGTCTTAAATACCTAAGAATTTCAAAAAAATAGAAGTATTCATACCTGACAGGTTTCCAAAAACTGTCAGGTCTTTTGGCCGAAATATTTATCTGAAAATCTATAGTATGGTTTAACACTACATATTGTAGGACTACCAGAATTAATTTCCCTTTCTCGTTCCAAAAAAATTTACAAAATGTTACCAACATTTCTTTAATCCTTATTATAACAAAGAATTATAGCAGGGTAACTTGTTCACATCCAACTCATCAATCTGTTGTGGTAGCAAGAATTTCTTTGCATAGCGTAGATAGACTTTTTGATTGATAAAAATATCAAATAAATCTGGATCAATATGATTAGCCTGTTTTTCCTTGCCTAAAATTGTCAAAGCTAAAGATAAAGGCATCGGCTGTTTATAAGGTCGATCTCTTGCCGTTAATGCTTCAAAAATATCGGCAACTCCCATTATTCTAGCTTGAAGCGACATTTCATCACCGGTTAAACCTTTTGGATAACCAGTTCCATCCATACGTTCATGATGACCACCAGCATATTCAGGTACATGTTGTAAATATTTAGGATAAGGTAAATTTTCCAACATACTTATCGTAACATCAATATGAGAATTGATGATTTTACGTTCGGCTGGATTTAAAGTACCTTTAGTGATATTAAGACTGTCCAATTCTTCTTCTGAAAGTAAATATTCTTTTTTGCCATTCGGCATGGTTAAACGATGTTGAGCAATATGTAATACTCGTTCTTTGAACTCATAAGACATAAATTCGCCACCTTGGTTACAACGATGTAAAAAATCTCGGTCTTCATCTAATTCAGCAAATTTTTTAGCTAATTTAGTTTCTAAAGCTTCCATATCCGTATCGGAGTTTAGCTGTTCACGCAATAAAGCAATTTCCGCATCACGTTTTAAAATTTCAAATCTGGTATCTATCACATGAATTCGATCAAAGATAGTTTCAAGTTTAGTGGACTTGTCTATAACAAATTCAGGTGTGGTTATTTTACCGCAATCATGTAGCCAGCCAGCAACTTTTAACTCATAATAATCTTCATTGGTTATCGTAAAATCTTTTAAAGGACCAGAATTTGTATTATTAACAGCATCTGCCAACATTAATGTCAATTCTGAAACTCGCCGACAATGACCACCAGTGTAGGGAGATTTGTCATCAATAGCAGTAGCAATTAATTCAATCAAAGATTCAAATAAATGGCGTTGATCGTCAAGTAAACGTTGATTAACCAAAGACATTGCTGCTTGAGAAGCTAAAGATTCCACTAATTCTTGTTCGGTCGATCCAAATGTAGTAATTTTCTTAGTTATTGGGTCTAACGCATTGATTAATTGTAAAACTCCAATTACTTCACCATCATGGTTTTTCATCGGTACAGTTAAAAAAGATTTAGAATGATAACCAGATTGTCTATCAAAAGCTTGAGTACCCGAAAACTCAAACTCAGTATCTTCATAAGCATCTGGAATATTAATAGTTTCAGCTTTAATTGCTGCACATACAGCTACTTTGTCTAAGTTTGGTTCTTCATTCTCATCGTATAAAGACAATGGCGGTAAAATAACTGGAACACCGCTTGTTCCACCAGTATGCAATTTTAAGGTATCATTTAACATGATCTCAAACTTCAGCTTATTATCATCAGTACGAGTATATAAAGTTCCTCCATCAGCAATAGCAATTTTTTTCGCTTCTTTAAGTATCATTTCCAATAGATTAGTAGCATTTTTTTCAGCGGAAAGAGCAATACTAACTTTGAGTAAAGTTTTAAGACGAGAAAATTGTTCTAATATTTGTTCTTGTTTGATTTCTTGTTCTGCCATACCGATACCTCCATGATTGAAATTGGTTAGTTACAAAATGGATTTAGCTGAGAACGATATTATCATTAATAACGAGTTATACACAACAATACCTTCACCAAATAGATAGTTATTTCGGGAATGGAGCAAAGCGGATTTCCCGAAACTCTTATATTACTTGGGTTTCGGAAAATCGTACCTCATTCCCGAAACAACAAATTTTGAGATTGGCGAAGGTATTGACACAACTAAATATCTTAAGGTTAACTTTTTAAAAGATTGTGCTATCCACTAATAATAGCAGTGTATAAGCCATTCGTATGAGTACTGTTTTTTGAAAAGTAACTTATGTTTTTTGTTCTGATTGGAGCAGAGATTTGTTTGATTCGGTTCGTTGTTAATACTTGCTTTGTTCGATATTTTGGTATTAATTTTATAGATATTAATATTCAATACTATTACAAATAATCAATGACTTAACATAGTACAACCTTATTATAAATTATATTTTTTAGTGAGAACGGTTGTTCTTTATTATCAATCTTTTTATCAACAAAATTCGTTATAGTCATAAAAAATTAAAAAAATCGTTGTTAAATTCTTGACAAAACTTAACCTACAGAATATAATGGGCGAGTTCTATAGATAAACCCATGGACGGGGCTATAGCTCAGCTGGGAGAGCGCTTGCATGGCATGCAAGAGGTCGGCGGTTCGATCCCGCCTAGCTCCACCAAACTTTTGTCCCCATCGTCTAGTGGCCTAGGACATCGCCCTTTCACGGCGGCAACAGGGGTTCGACTCCCCTTGGGGACGTTAATCTTAAATATTAACTTCCAACCAACAAAATCTGAAACTTAGGATTATTGCGTATTTTATCAAAATCCAAATCAGTTTTTGCCATTTCAATACATTGTTTATTCAGCAATATTGCATTATTTAAATTATCTAATGCAGGTTCTATCTCACCAAGCAAAGCATGACAA
Source organism: Candidatus Halobeggiatoa sp. HSG11 (assembly GCA_030378105.1). GTDB lineage: Bacteria > Pseudomonadota > Gammaproteobacteria > Beggiatoales > Beggiatoaceae > DRQV01. Next base: position 5,935 of record JAUCGL010000200.1, read on the forward strand.
CAAGATTGATTATAATATAGTGAAAAATCTTGTGAATTTAATTTTATTGCCTGACTAAAATAAGTTATCGCATTTTGATATTTACCAGAATCCATGAAATTAAATGCTTGATTATATATATATTTAAACTTATTTGCCCCTTCATTTTCTACGGAATTTTCTAATAACTTCTCAGAATTATTTTGTAGAATTTGTCCTGTACCTTGAGTCAAATTTTGTTTAACTTGAAATTGTTGTTCCAAACTTTCTAAATATGGTTTAATTATCTGTAAAGATTGTACTAGTTCATTGTCTGAAATAGAATTTATCTGATCTACAACATTTTGTAATCCCTTACGAATTTTTTCAATATCACTTTTTTCAACTTTATTATCTAATTCATTAAACAATTTATTAAACCCATTGGATATCTCAATTTTAACCTGCTTAATTAACGAATCCTCATCAACAAGAGAACTTTTTATATCCATTAATAAACCTAGTTTTTTAGACGTATTAACTTCTTTTAATTGTAATATTTTTTGAGTATTTTCTTGTGATAGACGGAGTTGTTCAAGAATATTATTCAATAAAGGTTTTTGAGTAGCATTGTTGTAAGTACTTATTTCTCTTAGAGTAAGATATATAGCAGTAGGAGTTATCCCATTGTTATCAGATTTTTTTACTCTACGCTTATTAACAAATCGCAAAATTAATATCAATACAAGATTAATAAATTCAAATATAAAAGCTATAGCTAAACCATTTAATAGTTCTGGTATACTTTTTTCTATAGCATTGCTGTCAAAATGGCTAATACCAATTGAAATAATAAAAATAGTAGTAAAAATTCCAAGACTAGCTAATAGGGTTGAAGCAATTTGAACATGTTTATAAATAGCAGTCAAAAATAAAGCAATACTTATTATTAAAAAAACATCTGCAACATAATAAAGATTTAAATATTGTAATCCAATTATTATTATTTTGATTATAGAAAGTTCGGACATTCGGTTAGTTTCCAGTTGATAAAATGACTATAAATAAAATCCTCCAGTTGCAACTATGACTGTTATTAAACCTAATATTAGATTAAAGCCTATGATAGAACGAATTCTGGCCAAATGTTTACCAGCTTGTTTAAAATCTTCTGTGGATACTGCTTGTTTCAGGTTAGGAAATGGTATAAAAAATATGTAGATATATAATAAAGTCATTATAATAGCTAAAGTCAACATAATATGTATTGATACTCTGACATTAGCCATGCCACCAAAATATCCCCAAATCATCCATAGGCCAGTTAACCACAATAATATAACTGCAACCCATACCCATAAAAAAAATCGTTCTAAAACTTGTGCCATTAATCGTAATCGTAAAGGCGGTTCTAATAGACTAGCGACAACTGGACGTAAAGCCATATGTGCGAAAAACATTCCACCTATCCAAATAATAACCGCTAGAGTATGTAAAGTTGTAGCTATAGCCATGAAATTTTGTAACATAAATTATTTTCCGCTAATTTTTTTTGTATTCTCAAGATGAATCATTCTTTCAAGAGCAAACAATTTTTATGAAATTTGTGTTTAAAATGGAACAATGGTTTTTATCCATCAACATATTGAAATGTTAAGTATATTTTATTATACCATTTTTTTATACTTCTTTATATACTTTAAATTTTTATAAAAATAAATTTACTTAATCTTAAATATATTATAAGCATCTATTGTAATAATAAAATTTTTTAACTTATTGTTCTTAAAAATAAAGTATTCAATGTGATGAAATATGTTATTTTATCATAAACAAAAAGAATAAAGTATAGATATGGCTTGCTATAGTAACATTCTTATAAAAACACACCATAAAAATAAATTATAGGTAAAAATATATGAGTTATAGTATAGATTTCAGAAAACGTGCAATAGATTTCGTTATTGAAGAAAAAAATAGTATGAGAAG
>JAUCGL010000201.1 GCA_030378105.1 Candidatus Halobeggiatoa sp. HSG11
AAGACGTTGCTTTGGTATCATTAATGTTGGACATTTGTTCCAACGCATATTTTTGGATACTTCAGATAGAAAATTATATGCTTTATAATCAATATATTATATTCAACGCAAATTACCAAAGAGCCAAAATATCTTCTATTTTTGCACAAAAAACACAACAGAAACAATCTTTTACTTAAAATTTATATCAAGTCTCAGCATTTGCAATTATAAATAAGCTAAATAAAATGGGTACTTATAGATGGAAAATTTCACAGCCTCTTATTTTCTGGTACAATAGAAGCTAGATTAAAAATTTGGGGAAACCTTTAAGTATTATGTGCTTTCTCTTCTTCACCATCCCAAAGCCAAACTTGTTGATGAAAAATCTCTTCTGAAACAATACCTTTTCTACCATCTCGTATTTTCTTGCCACGCATTTGAAGGTTGATATTGCACAAATTCGTCAACACATGTGGCTTGAGTTTGTGCTTTCAACCGGCTTGGAGCTTTTCCTCGTTTTGATTTTCGTTGAGGAACAACAGGTTTTGGGTCTTCCAAATAAATTCGTTGGTCTGTAGTGTACATCTGCCATAAATGTTTCATTTTGAAAATCTAACATTCTCAAAAACGCTGGGGCTTCTCCATTGCAATCCATCACAACCGACCCAATTATAGCGAATGCCATTATTTTTTGCCTGATAAATCATTTCCAATGCTTGTTCTTGTTTCTGTTTGAAAATAATTTTATCTTCGGGGATACCAGCATCCAAACAGCGTTGTTTATCATCTGTCCAAACTTCGGGTTACATATAATTGTTCATCTATCAATGTTGCTCGATTCCCACAAGCAAGTGCAATAAAAACAGCAACTTAACTATTGTCTACTGTAACCTTTCGTAACCATTCCATTGGCGGGAAACACCAACTGATTTTTTACCTTTTTTCGCAAAGCCTGATTCATCAACAATCAAACAACTATCCTCTTTTCCACCCAATTGAGCATCTGCTTCTGTAGGCAACTTGATTCAAAACTTCCCTTTCATCCCAGTCAGATTCACTGATAAAATGTTGTAATGATTGACTATCTGTATCAGGTACTATTTCTGCCAGATAGTCCTGCAATATGTAGTGTTAAACCTACTAGGTTTTTTGAAGCTATCACTACTTTCTATAGGACTACTCTCTGCCATATGTTCCATGTTTTTTTACCTTTTTCAGCCTGAATCAAACCTTTAATATACTGAAATAATGGTTTTTCCCGTGTATTTGTTTGACCAACAAATAGTGACGAAAATCGTACACAAAATTCTGTCAAGTGTTTTGCTATGTCGTATAAATTTTCGGATGAATAATTTGCTCTTTGATATGTGTCATTTTTTTAGTCATAATAATTTGTTAAATTAGCCATTTTAACAATATTATATATATTTTTCAAATTGTTAAATTTGACAAAGTAGAATTAATAACAATAGGCTATAAAATTTTATCTTCATCTAGCTTAACTGTTTTTATCTTTTATTTTCAATAAGATATAATCTACTTGCCATTTTTAGGTATGAAATTATTTGAATTTTCACATCAATGTGTGGGAACCAGAAAAAAAATTCGGAGTACAAGGTTCCATTGTTTCAACTTACAAGAAGATCTTGCGACTCCTATTAACAGTTGACTTAATTGATGGTAACGCAGAGAGCTTTTATATTCCACCGATTTCATCGGTGGCTATTCGCATTCAATCCTTTCAGGATTATAAATAACCCAATGGAGTGGAATATGAATAGCCATAAATGAAACCTATGGAACTTAAGTTATTTCACCGATACAACCAAACTCGCATCAACGACATCAACTTATCAGAATCAACTGGTTTAGCAAGATAATCATTGGCCCCAGCCTCAATACACTTAGATTTATCATCTTTCATGGCTTTAGCTGTCAGAGCTATGATAGGTAACTTACGGTATTTCGGCTGTTTGCGAATCTCTTGCATGGCTTCATAACCATCCATCTCTGGCATCATTATGTCCATCAATACAATTGCTGTATCACTGTGTTTTTCCAATAGTTCCAAACCCTCTTGACCATTGACCGCACATACAGTTTCCATATTATTCTCTTCCAACACAGTTGCTAATGCGAACACGTTACGCACATCATCATCAACAATTAATATTTTTTTATTTTTCAGAATAGCTTCCTTGTCATGTACCATATGCAACATATCACGCTTGTTATCTGGCAATTTAGCTTCTATTTGATGCAAAAATAAGGTTGCTTCATCCAATAAACGTTCAGAAGAACTAACTGATTTAATTGGAATAGAATCGGAACAACGCATTAATAAAGTTTCTTCTTTCGTTGTCAAATCACGGTCAGCATAAACAATAATTGGAGTTTGACAATGGCTACGCTCTTGATGCATCATTTCTAGCAATTCACTACCAGAACCTTGTTCTATATCTATATCAAGGATAATGCAATCATAAGAAACAGTTTGTAGATTTTGGAATGCAGAATCAATCGTAACTTCCTGTTGAATTTGAATCCCTTCTTCATTAACTAATTCAATAATTTTCTGCTTATGTAATTCAACATCTGTTACTATAAGTAGATTCTTAACCGTTCTAGTTAAAAACTGCTCTATATGCCTAAAAGTATCAGTTAATTTTTCCATGCTAACTGGCTTAAGCAGATAACCAATTGCTCCCATTTTTTTAGCATCCATACTTTGATCAGAAGCGGACATGAAATGAACCGGGATATGGCGAGTTTCTGGGTTATCTTTCAATCGTTCCATCACACTCCAACCGTTTAACTCAGGCAAACCAACATCTAAAATAATGGCACTGGGTTTATATTGTTCAGCCAATTGCACACCAGTTATACCATCTTCGGCCAATATACATTTGAAACCTTTACCTACAGCTAATTCCATTAAAATATTAGAAAATTTGCGGTCATCTTCTACAAATAAAATTGATTTATCATCAGGTTTTATATCATCTCTATCATCAGGAATAGGTTGTAGTTTTAGCAAAGGTTCTGGTAATTTTGATACTGACGGATTAGATTCTTTAATCAATAATGGCTCTTCTGTTGGAATAATTTCTGTTACCTGTGTAGAAACTTCTGTCGTTTCAGGTAAATATAAAGTAAATATACTGCCTTTGTCATCACTAGTTAAAGTTAGTTCTCCACCCAGTAAACGAGCCAATTGACGGGAGATAGACAGACCTAAACCAGTTCCACCATATTTGCGACTAGTAGAACCATCCGCTTGTTGGAAAGCTTCAAAGATAGCCTGTTGTTTATCCTTCGGAATTCCTATACCACTGTCTGTCACACTGACAGCAATAGTTTTATTTGGTTCTAACTGCTGTCCTCCGATATTTGTTGGAACTTCGAATGGATGTTGGACTGTGATTTTAACTGAACCTTCGTTAGTAAACTTGAAAGCATTGGATAGTAAATTGTTGATAATCTGTTTAACACGCTGGCTATCAGTGCGTTGAGTTGGATTGATATCAACGTCAATAGTTGTGGTAAATTCTAGTTCTTTATTATCTGCAATTGGTTGAAATTTCTGCTCAATAGTTGTCAATAAATCTGGTAACAGTACATTTTCCCATTGCACTTCTATTTTGCCAGCTTCAACTTTGGACAGGTCTAAAATATCGTTAATAAGGGTCAGTAAATCTTTACCAGCACTGTTGATAGTTTTGGCATATTCTATCTGTTTTTCGTTCAAAGTGCCGGGTTTATTATCCGCTAATAATTGAGCTAAAATTAACAGACTATTCAACGGAGTACGCAATTCATGTGACATGTTAGCCAAAAACTCTGATTTATACTTACTGGCTAATTCTAGTTCATCTGCTTTAAGTGAAATTGCTGTTTTAGCTTTCTCCATTTCAATTTGAGTCTTTTCCATCTCAACCCGATTAGTTTCCAAAATACGGTTTTTTTCTTGGGTTTCAGTTCTTTGTTGTTCTAATCCTCTGGTACGTTCTTCAAGCATTTCATTGGTTTGCCGCAGTTCTTCTTGCTGAGACTGCATCTCCTCAGATTGAGCTTGTAGTTCTTCTTTTTGATGCTGCAACTCTTCAGTTTGATTTTGTAATACTTCTTTCTGTTCAGTTAGTTCCTGAGTTTGAACTTGAGTTTGTTGTAATAATTTTTGCATTTTTGTTCGAGCTTCAACTGAATTAAATGCTACCCCAATTCCGGTCATTACTTGCTCAAGAAAATCTTGCTGTATTTGTGTCAATGGTTTTATCGAACCAAATACCAATACACCCTTAACCACATTTTCATACAAAAATGGAATCATAAAAATATGTTGAGGCATATCTTCAGAAATTTCTGCATCGAAAGAAAAGGCAATAGTTTTCTGGCTTTTTGCTGTCCGTGCCACTAAGCCTTCGCTAAATTCAAATTCATCTCCCATATTTTTGCGACGTGTGTAAGCGTAACTAGCAATTTGCTTTAAACCAACATTTTGATTTAAATCATCAGATGACTTTTCTACCAAATAATAGATACCGATCTGTCCTTTCACATATAGGGTTAAAAATGAGATTATATTATGGGCTAAATCTACTAAAGTTAAATCACCACTCATTTGTTCATGTAACTGAGTTTGCCCAGTTTTTAACCAATTTTGGGTGTCGTTTTTGCTGGTTATTTCTTGCAATACACAAGTCATATCATATAAAGCTTGGCCTAATCTATCTTCTTTGGAACGCAATTCGATAGTGTAGTTATAATTTCCATTGGCAATAGCATTAGCTTGTTTGATGGTTTCTTCCATACCATCTTTTAATTGACTGGCAGATAGCACAATTTCTGCAATTTCGTCGTTACCTTTATATACAATATTTTCTTTTACTTCTCTACCTTGGGCTAATAATTTTAGCTGAGAATTTATTAATAATAGTGGAGTTAAAAGTTTTTGGGTAAGACGGTTAACTAAAACCAGAGCGATTAAACTAATCAAAAACGTTAACAGTGCAATCATAATTGCTGCATCCCAACGAGCTTGTAAAGCATTATCACGTAATACCTCCATGTCGTTACGATGCTGTTCCATCAAATTACGTAAAGTTGCGTTGGCTTTTTCGTGCGCTTTTGTTCCATCTTTAACGATCAACTCCAGTGCATCTTCTTTAGTAAAATCTTGGCTAAAGGTCAAAATTTGGACAGCTATTTTTTGAAATTGTTGCCAATTACTCTTAAAACTGTTTAGGGTTTTCACATGTTCAGTAGCTTCTTTTTGGTGTAGTTTATAAATATCCTCAATTGCACCAATATGAAGTTTGATTTGTTTGTCCGCTTCCTTCATTTCTGTTTCTAACTTTTGCATTACCTCGTAGTCAGAAATACCGCTATGTTTGATTAGAAGTAACCATCTTTCCCAAGCAGCGGCTTCTAATTCATTGATTTTTAAAATTGGTATGGCCTCCATTTCGGAAAGCAATAAAGACACATTGGCAACATTATGAGTGTAATAATAGCCAATACCACCAACACTACCCAAACAAAAGATAATTATGATAGTGTTTAGAAATAGTTTGGAACGAACTTTCATGTTTATTTATCCTCAAGATAAGTTATTTTTGAATTTCCCTTCTTTAAGGAATGTGTATGAAATAATATCAACAACTATAATTTTTCAGAAAAATAAGAGTTCTCAGACCTGACAGATTTCCAAAACCTATCAGGTCTGACTCAATATTGTAAAATTTATTTCATGCACGTTTCTTAATGAAGGAGGTGTTTGAGCAATATCTTCGCTAATTATAATATTTGTTTCAGGGGTAGTACTGCACAAAGTAGTGATGACACTCAAAAACCTGCTAGGTCTCAAAGACCTAGCAGGTTTACCACTACTTTATGCAGGACTACCGTTTCAGGAATGGAGTACAGCAGATTTCCCAAAACTACAAATTTTGCCATTAACGAAGATATTGTTAGAGATAGTTTGTTTAATCTTGGGAATTACCCAGATGATTAGTATAAAAACGTTGTTCAATAAAATCATTCAACTTGACATCCTGAATGATATTTGCTTGCAAAGATATATCCAAAATGGTTTTAAAGTCATCTATGGAAGGATTTAAATCGGAAAAAGAAATGCGATTAACCGGGTTTTGTAAACCCATTGTAACAGTTTGTTGATTATGGGGAAAATATTTTTTTGCAGTAAGATTGGCAACTTGTTTGGAACCATTTTCCAATTTATCCGTATCAATCCATTTACCAACTTGAATTAAGCTATTAACCCACTCTTGAATTGCGGTTGCATGAGCATGAATCAAGGTACTATTAACAACAACTACACATTCGACATGATTTTTTACAATGTCTTTTGTCAATACTAAAATTTTCCCAATATTTTTAGCTTGGGCTTTAGCTCCAAAAGGTTCAGCAACGATAAAGGCATCTATTCGACCAAGTTGCATAACTTTTAGCATGTTAGGTGGAGCAATAACTTTAGTTTTAACATCCTGTAAGGATAAATTACCTTGCCGCAAATATTGATCCAATAAGGCGGTATGAGTGGATTTTCTATCTGGAATCGCAATTATTTTGCCCTGAAAATCTTGGGCTTTAGTAATGTCTGAACCAGTTTTTACTGTAATCGCAGAACCATTGCGATGAGCCAACAAGATAGCTTTAACGTTCACTCCTTGATTAAATAAATCCATAGCTAATGGTGATAAAATAAAAGCAGCATCAATTACGTCAGCTCTTAAAGCACCAGCCATTTCTCGCCATGATTTAAACAATTTTGGTTTAACGTTTATGTGTTGAAATGAATCGTTATCTTTAGCATGAGAAACTAATAAAGTTAAGTGATCCAAAATTGGTAAATAACCAACCCGCAGTGCTATCTTATCAGCAGCATAAGCTTGTTGAGCAAGCATCAACATGATGATAATAAATTTTGTTAGTATAGTACCTAACGATTTGATAATAGTGAGTTTCATATATTTTATAATATTCCTAAAAAGTCATACAAAATTACTAAGTATAACATTTTTTGTTGATAATATTCTGCTAGTTCTGCACAAAGTTAGGTTCTCATATTCCAGCAATAATAGTGAACATCAGGAATGAAGTGAAACAAATTTTCCGAAACGATTATTAAATATGTTAAGTTTGATTGTTTTAGTCTTAAAAGAATTACCTCATCAATACAACCAAACCCGCATCAACGACATCAATTTATCAGAATCAACTGGTTTAGCCAAATAATCATTAGCTCCAGCCTCAATACATTTAGCTTTATCATCTTTCATGGCTTTAGCTGTCAGAGCTATGATAGGTAACTTACGATACTTAGGTTGTTTACGAATTTCTTGCATGGCTTCATAACCATCCATCTTTGGCATCATAATATCCATCAATACAATCGCTGCGAGACATGGAGAGGCGAAGCCGAAGTCGAGTAGTCCGCAACTTGCGTGAGAGTTCTTAAATTTGAAGAAATGGTTAAGCGAAGCGGTATTTCTTGAAATTTTGAACAAGCTCATCGTTAAGTCATGGGGGAGTCGGTGGGACGGAGCTGCTTCAGTGCGGAGTCGCCCGATGAGACCGGACGTGTCGGGGCAAGTAATAACCGGTTTCGCTGAAAAATTGATTAGTCAACGGGACATGGACGTTCCGGGGACATCATGAAATTTCTGCGAAACTCATCTTAAGAGATTATTAGGACTTACGCATTGATAAAAACTAAAAAATATTAATTTTTATAAATTATTATTGTTCCCAAACTCCTGTTCTCATTGTTATACACAAGTATTTAAGTATTTGAAATGAAAATATATTATGTAGGGTGGGTAGTAACGAAGTGGAAACCCACCGAACCTTCAAAATGGTGGAT
>JAUCGL010000202.1 GCA_030378105.1 Candidatus Halobeggiatoa sp. HSG11
TTACATTTTTTGCCACATTTCTATTGTATTTTGAGGTAATAATTTCTTCATATTCAGTCAAAATTTCAGTAGTTATGTATAATCCAAATTCACCATTTAGTAATTTTTCAAAAATCCAGTGGTATCATGCAAATAGAAATTCCTAAAATTGGATATAAAAATTGTTTTTCAATATGTTGATATAATGTTTGGTCAACCTGTTGCCAGCCTAAACCCCAAAAAATATAATCTTTTTCGTGACAACGTCTGGCTGCAAAACGTAATGGAGGTATTAATATAATTAATAAAGTAATAAACAATTTTTTAACAGTTTTTTCACAACAAAATAAAAAATACAATATTCTTTCAATAATAAATATTAACCATAATATCTGCAATATATCAATCATTTGTTCGACATAGTATAAATGTTCAATACCATCGGTTGTTTGTAAATATTGAATTAATACAGCCGATATTGATAAAAAAATTACAGTTGTTATTAACATAAAAATTGAGACTAATTTCTCAATAATACGTTTGATAGTTTGGTAAAAATCATACATTTTTTGATTTAAAAGTTGCTTAATAATTAAATAAATAATATAATATTGTATTTTAACCCTAAAATTTTAAAGGAGAGTACGCTTTCAATGCCTCAAGTCCGTGTAAGAGAAAATGAACCTTTTGAAGTTGCCATTCGTCGTTTTAAACGTTCCTGTGAAAAAGCTGGAATTTTAGCTGAAGTACATCGTCGTGAATATTACGAAAAACCTACAACTGTCCGTAAACGCAAAGCTGCTGCTGCTGTTAAAAGACATCTCAAGAGAGTCCATCGTACCACATTACGTCCACGCCGCGACTATTAATAGACAATTAAGGTAGTGGGAATGTTATGTCTGACTCGATAAAACAAAAAATTCAAGAAGATATGAAAGCAGCCATGCGTGCTAAAGAAAAACAACGCTTAGGCACAATACGCTTGATGCAGGCTGCAATTAAACAAAAAGAAGTTGATGAACGTATTAGTTTGGATGATACCCAAGTAATAACAATATTGGATAAGATGCTCAAGCAAAGACGAGATTCTTTAGCCCAATATGAAAAAGCTGACCGTCAAGATTTAGCTGAACAGGAAGCTTTTGAAATTAAAGTTATTCAAGCTTATATGCCACAACAGTTGACTGAAACTGAGATCAATTCTTTAATTGAAGCCGCTATTAATGAAACTGGAGCTACCTCTATTAAGGAACTTGGGAAAGTTATTGGCTATCTTAAACCTAAAGTGCAAGGTAAAGTCGATATGAAAGCTTTCACAACAAGTATCAAACAACGTTTAAGCTAATTCTAGCCCCTTTAAATGTTAATCTCCCCAACCTCTTTCGTTAAGGATGAGGTCAAAGGGAGATGAAATTATCTAAGTTATTTTTTCCATTCTCAATACCCACGTTCAATATAGTTCAATAGCTTAAATAATTTGAGCGTTAAGTGTCATAAAAATTTCTACCTAAAAATATATATTTCAGTTATAATAGCTAAAATAATATCCATGATGTTCCTGCTACTTTAAATACTATCCTCAAAAAGGAAATAAGAATTAAATTATGTACAGACCAGAAATAAAAGTGCTTGATTGCACAATTCGAGATGGCGGTTTAATTAATAAATGGCAATTTAGCGATGAATTGGTGCGAGAAACCTACAAAGCTGTTTGCAAAGCCGGAATTGATTATATGGAAATCGGTTATAAAGCTTCGACCGATATGTTTGACCCTAAAGAATATGGAAAATGGCGTTTTTGTAAGGAAGAAGATGTACGACAAGTATTAGATGGACTTGAACTAAAAGCCAAACTAGCCTGTATGGTAGATATTGGGCGAGTTAGAGAAGAAGATATTTTACCAGTTGAAGAATCTGTATTTGATTTGTTTCGAGTCGCCTGCTACGTTAAAGATGTGGACAAGGGCATCGCTCTCGCCAATCATATTATGAGCAAAGGATATGAAGTAACGCTTAATCTGATGGCTGTTTCAACTAATATGGAAAAGGATATTGATGAAGCATTGGAGCAGATTAATGCAACTGAGATTCCTTGTGTATATTTGGTAGATTCATTTGGTTCTTTATACTGTGAAGATATAACCTTTTTGACCAAAAAATATATAGATGCATTGCCGGGCAAAACAATCGGAATTCATTGTCATAATAACTGCCAGTTAGCTTTTGGTAATACAGTGCAAGCTATCATTGATGGAGCTAATATGTTAGATGCTTCTGTATATGGAATTGGTAGGGGAGCTGGTAATTGCACTCTTGAGTTGCTAGTTGGCTTTTTGAAAAATCCAAAATATCACCTTAGGCCAATTTTAAAGCTGATTGAAGAATATTTTGTTCCATTGCGAGAAGAAATAGAATGGGGTTATATAATTCCAATGATGGTGACCGGAGTGCTTAATGAACATCCAAGGTCTGCTATGGCACTTAGAGCTGGTCCAGACAAAGATAAATATGCCGAATTTTATGATTCAATGACTTTGCAAGAAATTGTGGAATAATTTATACATCAGTTCCAATTTCTTTCAAATTTAAGACCTGATAGATTTTTATAGTCTGTCAGGTCTTTATCATTTCTAAAACAACTTTTTAAAATAAATGGATAAATTATTAATCACCGGCGGACACCAACTCAATGGTGAAATTCGCATTTCTGGAGCTAAAAACGCTGCTTTACCAATATTAGCGACAACTTTATTAACAGAAGCACCATCTAAAATAACCAATGTTCCTCATTTACAAGATGTCATAACCATGATGAACTTGTTGAAAGAAATGGGAATTGGCTTAAAAGTGGATGATGATTTTAATATAACGGCAGACAGTAGCAACATAAATTCATATACTGCCGACTACGCAATGGTCAAAACTATGCGAGCCTCTATTTTAGTTTTAGGACCATTAGTAGCACGATTTGGTCAAGCTCATGTATCACTGCCGGGTGGCTGTGCAATTGGAGCCAGACCAGTTAACTTGCATATTCAAGGCTTGACTGCGATGGGAGCTAAAATAAAAGTAGAAAATGGTTATATAACTGCTGAAGCTGACCGATTGCATGGTGCGACTTTATGTATGGACATTGTTACGGTAACTGGTACCGAAAATTTGATGATGGCAGCTACTTTAGCCGATGGAGTAACAGTAATTGAAAATGCTGCTCGTGAACCAGAAGTAGTTGATTTAGCTAATTGCTTAATTGGAATGGGAGCTAAAATAACTGGGGCTGGAACTGATACTATTCGTATTGAAGGAGTTGAAAAACTATCCGGTTGTGATCACAGCGTATTACCGGATCGAATTGAAACTGGAACCTATTTGGTAGCTGCTGCTATGACAAGTGGCAAAGTACGACTGAATAATACTGATGCCAGTATATTAGACTCAGTATTGCTTAAACTACTGGAAGCCGGAGCAACTATTACTAGAGGTGATGATTGGATAGAATTGGATATGCGAGATCGTCGAGTACGTGCAATTGACATTCATACCGCTCCTTATCCAGCTTTTCCTACTGACATGCAAGCTCAATTTACTGCTATGAATACAATTGCGGAAGGGGTTGGCATGTTGACAGAAACTATTTTTGAGAATCGTTTTATGCACGTTTCTGAATTACAACGGATGGGAGCTAAAATTCGTTTGGAAGGTAATACTGCTATTGTAACTGGCAATCAAAAATTGCAAGCAGCACCAGTTATGGCAACCGATTTACGGGCATCTGCTGGTTTAGTATTAGCTGGTTTAGTGGCTGATGGCGATACTTTAATAGACCGTATTTATCACCTTGATCGAGGTTATGAACAGATTGAAACTAAATTAACTCAATTGGGAGCTAAGATTCAACGAGTATAGCTTTTCAGCACGTTGTTCGGAATATGATACAAATATACTTTGGTAGTCCTGCAATATGTAGTGTTAAACCTACTAGGTTTTTGAAACCTAGTAGGTTTTTTGGAGTCGTCACTACTTTCTGGAGGACTACCTATACTTTTAATCGTGAAATAAATGAATTAAAAATGGTTAATTACTAATGGTTTTGACTTTAATTAATCATTATTAATTCACAGTTAACCATTCACAATTAATTAAGGCTAACCACAAGGGATTACCCCTACAAATCATCATCTTGTCGTAGGGGGCAAATCATTTATGGTTGCTCTTAACGCAAATGGCAGTGGAATGTATGGTGGGTTGCAGTAATAGAGAAACCTTTCATTTTGAAGGTTCGGTGGGTTTCCACTTTGTTTCTACCCACTCTACATAATATATTTTCATTAATAGGTTCGGTGGGTTTCCACTTCGTTTCTACCCACCCTACATAATATATTTTCATTATATAGAATAATAATAAATCCTATGCAAAAATTACAAATCCAAAATTATTATAAAAAGTTAGAAAATTTAATCCAGTACGGCGGTTCAAGGAATGAGGAGTCTATTCGTAGGGCTTTTGAAAATCTGTTGGATGGTTATTGTGGACCTAAAAATTTTACTTTGGTAGCAGAGATTACTCAAGCTGGTGAAAGTGGTAAGATTCGGCCGGATGGTGTGGTTAAGGATGCTTTGCGTTTGGATTGGGGTTATTGGGAAGCGAAGGATAGTAAGGATGATTTGGATAAGGAGATAAAAAAGAAGCTGGCTAAGGGTTATCCGAATGATAATATTATTTTTGAGGATTCACAAACGGCAGTTTTAATTCAGACTGGTGTTGAGGTGTTGCGGATTGATATGCAGGAGCCGGAGCAGTTAGATAAAATTTTAACTCGGTTTTTGAATTATGAACGGCCAGAGGTGCGTGATTTTCGGCAGGCAATTGAACAGTTTAAGGATGATTTGCCAACTGTTGTGGAGACTTTGCGGGCTACTTTGGAGCAGCAGAAAAAGAAAAATAGTAAATTTAAACAGGCTTTTAAGGGTTTGTTTGATTCATGTCAGGAGTCTATTAATTCTAATATTAATGATTTTGATATTGGGGAGATGATTATTCAGCATATTTTGACTGAAGAGATTTTTTTGACGGTGTTTAATGAGCGGCAGTTTCATCAGGAAAATGTTATTGCCCAGCAGTTGCAGAATGTGGTTAATAGTTTTTTTGTGGGTAAGATGCGGCGTGATACTTTGTTGTCGATTGAGAGTTATTATTTGGTGATTCGTCGTCGTGCGGATAATATCAGTAATCATCATGAAAAACAGAAGTTTTTGAAGGTGATTTATGAGAATTTTTATAAGAGTTATAATCCGAAGGCGGCGGATCGGTTGGGGGTGGTTTATACGCCGAATGAGATTGTGCGGTTTATGATTGAGAGTACTGATTTTTTGTTGGAGAAGCATTTTAATCGGTTGTTGGCGGATAAGAATGTGGATATTTTGGACCCTTGTACGGGGACTGGTACTTTTGTTACGGAATTGATTGATTATTTGCCTAAGCGGAACCTAACGTATAAGTATTTGAATGAGATTCATTGTAATGAGGTGGCGATTTTGCCTTATTATATTGCGAATTTGAATATTGAGTATACTTTTCAGCAGAAGATGGGGGAGTATGAGCCGTTTTCTCATATTTGTTTTGTGGATACGTTGGATAATTTGGGGTTTGAGCATGGTTATGAGAATCAGCAGGTTTCTTTGAATATTGGGTTGAATGAGGGGAATATTGCGAGGATTAAGGAGCAGAATGAGCGGAAGATTTCGGTGATTATTGGGAATCCGCCGTATAATGCGAATCAGCAGAATGAGAATGATAATAATAAGAATCGTGAGTATCCTGAGATAGATGAGGCGATTAAGCGGACTTATATTGCGAATAGTACGGCTCAGAAAACTAAGATGTATGATATGTACACTCGTTTTATTCGTTGGGCAAGTAGTCGGATAGATAAAAATGGAGTCATTGCTTTTGTTTCTAATAGTTCTTTTCTCGAAGCTAGTAGTTATGATGGGTTTAGAAAAGTGGTTGCGGAAGAATTTAATACTATTTATGCGATTGATTTAAAAGGTAATGCTAGAACAAGTGGTGAGAGGAGACGTAAAGAAAGTGGTAATGTGTTTAGTGATGAAATTCGTGTTGGTATAGCTATTTATTTTTTGATTAAAGATGAAAATTCTAAAGGTTGTAAAATTTATTACAATGCAATTCGTGATTATGCTAAATCTGAAGAAAAGAAGGAATATTTAAGGGATAATACGTTAAATAGTTTGGATTTTGAACGCATAACACCAGATAAAAATCACAATTGGTTGAATATTGCTGATAATGACTTTGATGATTTGTTGTCTTTGGCTAATAAAGGGACTAAATTGGCTAAGTCACAGAAAGAAGAAAAAGCTATTTTTAAGTTATTTTCTAATGGGTTTGTAACAGGTCGTGATGAATGGGTGTATGATTTTAATGCAAAAAATTTAATCAGCAAAATGGAATATTTTTATGAAGAATACAACCATGAAGTAAAAAGATGGATAGAATTTAAAAAAGAAACTAATTATTTTGACAAATCATCTGATTCTAATCCTGATGTTAATGATTTTTTATCAGAAAGAAATTTAATCAAATGGAGTAAAATGATTAAAAGAGATAAATTACGTAAGGAAAAAACAGGAAAATTTAATAAAAGAGACATTTTAAAAGTTTTTTACAGACCTTACAGTTTAAAATATGTATGCTATGGTTACATTCCAATTGATGTACGTGGACAATTAGATGAAATTTTTCCTAGTCAAGATAAACAAAATAAAGCGATTGTTTTTAATTGTAATTGTTCTACGTTTGCAACTATTGCTACAGACATTTTAATTGAATATGGTTCATTGTTAGTTGGTGGCGGAAGAACACAATGTGTTTCCCTCTACCGTTACGATTCCGAAGGCAACCGCATAGACAACATAACCGACTGGGGCTTAAACCAATTTCAAAACCACTATCAAGACCAAACCATCACCAAACAAGACATATTCCACTACACATACGCCGTACTTCACAACCCAGCATACCGGCAAAAATACCAACTCAACCTTAAACGAGAATTCCCACGCCTCCCCTACTACGACAACTTCCAACAATGGGTTGCATGGGGACAAAAACTCATGGACTCACATATCAACTACGAAGCAGCCAAAAAATACCAACTGAAACGAATTGACATTGACAGCAACAAAGCCAACAAACCCAAACTAAAAGCCGACAAAGAAGCTGGTAAAATCTACCTTGACCAACAAACAACTCTACAAGGAATACCAGAAATAGCATGGACTTACAAACTCGGCAACCGCTCCGCCCTTGAATGGATACTCGACCAATACAAAGAAAAAAAACCCAGAGATAAAACCATCGCCGAAAAATTCAACAATTATAAATTTGCCGACTACAAAGAACAAGTTATTGAACTATTACAACGAGTTTGTACCGTCAGTGTGGAGACAATGGAAATTGTGGGAGAGATGGGGGAATGAGATTTTCGTGGCTTTCGTAGGGTGGATAGAAGCGAAGCGGAAATCCACCAAAAACCACAACCACAAAATATAAACCAATGTTTTTTTTTTAAATAATTTTTTTAATTTAAGGGATTTGGTGGATTTACGCTTCGCTCCTATCCACCCTACAAAGTAATGCTTTTTTTAATAATTCTATCCCTTTTTTTTGTTCTTTTAGGACTTACGCATTGACAAAACATTCATTTTATGAATTTGTTAAGATACAAATAGTTATAAAAAATCATATCATTTGTATAATTTGCATATAAACTATATTTATATAGTTCTGTCATTCCCGTGAA
>JAUCGL010000203.1 GCA_030378105.1 Candidatus Halobeggiatoa sp. HSG11
ATATGTAACAGTATAGCAATTCCTAATTAACAGTTAATACTTGACTATCAAGTTTTCAAAAATTGTATGATGCAGAGCGTCAAGGCAGGCATTCCCAACCGGAGTTCACTGCCATTAAGTTAAGGAGATTGATTGGTGGGATAACAAATCATCATTTAACGTAGGGGCAATCCTTTATGGTTGCCCTTAACGCAAATGGCAGTGAACCGGAGGTTGGGAACGAGAAAACCTTATTTGATAATCACTCATAAACATCATTCCCATTTGTACAAAAACTCAAACCATAGTATCATATTATAGCTTTTTCATCGTTTCCAACCTTCCGGTCTCATCGTTATACACAAATTTATTTGACACTCGTAAGTAATTGATTTTAATATTCATACGATAGCATATTAAAAAAATACTAATATAATTAATATCAATTACTTAAATACTTGTGTATAACGATGAATTAGTTAAACAATTTTTTAATAATCCTGTATATAAAAACTTAAAATAGATGAAGATGATTTTTAAATTACCAAATCTAAAGGTTTGGATTCCAATTAGTATGTTTATTTGGCTACCAATTGCGGAAGCAGTTCCATTAATAGCTACCTCTCAAAAACCATTACAAGCCAATTTTAACCAACCAACTGCTATTGCTATAAGTGATAATGGGCAAGCTTATGTTTTAGATGGTGTTAATGGAATGGTGAAAGTATTTAACTCCCAAGGTAAATTCAAATTCAAATTTGGGAAAACTGGTAATAAAGTTGGAGAATTAAAGTTACCAATGGATATTCATATTGCCAAGCAACAAATTTATATTGCTGATACTGGTAATCATCGAATAAGTATTTTTGACTTAAAAGGTAAATTTAAACAAAATGTTACCTTAGATAAAACTGCTGAACCAGTAGGTTTAATCGTACAAGATAATTATATTATTTGGAGTGATCGTAACCAACATCAGTTATGCCGTACAAATGTTTCTAATCAATCAACTTGTTGGGAAACTAAGGGCAAAAATTCAAAATTTAACTTTCCTTTTATGTTAGCTAAAGATAGTGATAATTATCTATATATAGTTGATATTCTTAATGCTAAAGTAAAAATATTCAATCAGAAAGGCTATGCTTTCGGTGATATTGCTAATTTTGGTTTACAAGCTGGAGAATTGGTACGCCCAAATGGAATTAGTATTGATAAACAAGATGTTATTTATATAAGTGATTCTTATCAAGGGACAATTTCTATATTTAAAAATCGTAAATTTCAAGGTTTACTGCAAGATGCTGATGGTAAACTGTGGCATTTCCAAACTCCAGTTGGAATTAAACGTTGGCAAGATAAATTATATGTGGTTGATGCTGGGAAAAATCAGGTAGAAGTATTGCAGTTACAGGATGGCAAACCTACTATTTCTATTAAAAAATCCCCATCTTCTAGTAAAAATTGTGTAACTTGTCATTTATCTTGGTCTGAGAATTTTGTAGCTGTTAAAAAATCGTTGCCAGTAGTAGAACCTAAGATGTGCTATAGCTGTCATCATGGTGCAATTATAGATTCAAGAAATACTATTGGACATGGTTCGCAACATCCTAATTTACATATAAAATCCCAAAATGAAGATACAGCTAAAATTCCAGCAGATTTTCCATTAAAAAAAGAAGAATTATATTGTGGTAGCTGTCATACTCCTCATAATAAAAATACTAAAGAAACTGGGTTACATGCTGACCATAATAATTCTTGGTTGCGAATTGGTAATGAGAAAGAAGACCTATGTCATAAATGCCATGAAGCTTATGTTGAAACACAAAATCATCCATTAGGTATTATTTTAAAAAGACCTACTGATAATGGCAAAAATTATACTAAACAGAAGAACTTACAACACGGTTTACCAAACTCACTGTTGAAGCAAGGAAGTCGTCTAGGTAAAGAAGATGAGTTAGTCTGTGCTAGTTGTCATCGGGTGCATGGTGGTAAAATAGATACTCCATTGTTAGCTCAAACTGCCCAAAAACTATGCAAAACCTGTCATGCCAATTATCACAGCAAAAATAAAAAAGCTGCTCATAAAAAAGGCATTCATCCAGTTGATATTAAACTAGAAAAACCAGTGAAAGTTGGAGATAAAAAAGTTAAGCAAGTAACTTGTGATACCTGTCATGATGTACATGATAGCCAAATAAATACAGCTTCCTTAATCAAACAAGTTAAAAATCAAGCAGCACTATGTAAAACTTGCCATGCTGATTATTATAGTAAAAATAAAAAAGCTGCTCATAAAAAAGGTATTCATCCAGTTGATATTAAACTAGAAAAACCAGTTAAAATTGGTGATAAAAAGATTAAGCAAGTAACTTGTGATACCTGTCATTCTGTCCATAATGGTCAAGTAAATACTGCTTCCTTAACCAAACAAGTCAAAAATAAGGCTAAACTATGTAAAACTTGCCATGCTGATTATTATAGTAAAGGTAAAAAATCTGCCCATAAAAAAGGTATTCATCCAGTTGATATTAAACTAGAAAAACCAGTTAAAATTGGTGAGAAAAAGATTAAGCAAGTAACTTGTGATACCTGTCATTCTGTCCATAATGGTCAAGTAAATACTGCTTCTTTACGGATTAAGGATGAAGTTAAACTATGCAAAACTTGTCATGACCGCCAACATGCTGATAATTCTAAAGATGCTAAAGAAAAAAATATCCATCCAGTTAATATTACCTTAGATAAAGCTATTACAATTGGGAAAAAATCAACTAAAAAAATCACTTGTAAAACTTGCCACAGTATGCACCAAGGTAAAACCAATACTCCTGCCTTAGTTCAACAACATACTGATGGTCAGCTTTGTGATTCTTGCCATGCAGATAAAACTCAAGTAATTGATACCAAGCATGATTTACGCAACTCTGCTCCAGACAGCCATAATTTACAGAAAGAAAGCCCAAAAACTGCCGGACTCTGTGGTAGTTGTCATAGTCTACATACTGCGGATAATTTGTTTCTTAACAATGCAGCCAAAATTCAGCAAGCTGACGATATACTTGAACGAGATAAACTTTGTTTGGCTTGTCACAATGATGAAAGTATAGCTAAGGATACGGCAATTAAAGAGTTTAGTCATCCTTATCAAGATTTAATTCTACGTTCTAACAGTGAAATTTTACCACTTTTAGACAGGCACGAAAAAATTAATGAATTTGGTAGAATTGCATGTATAACTTGTCATAATCCACATAAATGGCAACCCGGTAAGCAACAGAATAAAACTCAAAAAGAAGGTAATATTTTAAATAGTTTTTTACATCGTAAAGGTGTGAAAGGTACGTTTTGCGTTGATTGTCATGGTTTAGAAGCTAGATTAAAATATAAATATTATCATGATAAAAATAGCCGTCCACAGTTGAATTTGGAGATTCGTTAAACTCCCAAAAGTTTTAAATTTCAGATCAAAATGAAACATAATTTGCGTTATTTTCTATTACCTTGTTGCATTATTGTAATAGCCATATTTGTGCAATGGTTGGATATTGATATACGTTATAGTCGTGCCGGAATGGAGAATGGTGAATATTGGCGTTTAATAACAGCTCATTTTGCTCATTTGAGTTGGACGCATTTGATTTTAAACGCAATATCATTATTAATTATTTGGGAATTAACTACAAAATCATATAGTTTATGGTGGATTTTAATTTGTGGGCTTGGAATCAGTTTAGGACTATGGTTATTTTCTCCTGAAGTAACATGGTATGTTGGAATGTCTGGAATATTGCATGGATTACTAGCAACCATTGCGTGGCTACATTATCCAATCTTGCTGATATTATTAATTGCAAAATTAGTATGGGAGCAGTTATATGGCGGATTACTAGCTACCACAATTTTAACTGGCGGTACAGTGATTGTTGATGCTCATCTGTATGGAACGATAATTGGCATAAGTTTACAAATCATAAACCAGTTGTCTGAATCATGATTCATAGGATTTAAGGATTGATAGAATTTAAATTCTTTATCATCTTCTGGAATATCCAATTTTTAAATTTGTGGAAATTTATTTTTTTAATTGAAATAATACGATTGCTTGCAAATAGTGAACAGAAAACCTAATTGATAGTTTTTTTGGATGATTCATATTATATTTTTTGGTAGTTCTACAATATGTAGTGTTAAATCTGATAGATGTTTGATACCTATATATATTCATAAAAATACATTCGTGTGAAACCAGCGAGGTTTTGAAAACCTCGTAGGTTTATAAGTGAAATTATTTATCTTAAAAACTATAGCAGATTTTTTGGAATCATCAGTACTTTATTTAGGACTACCAAAACATTTATCTGAATCAAAATTTTAAGGATTATAGAATTTTCAAAATAACAACGTTGGTTTCATGGTATTATGGTTTTTAATTCTAGTTAATTTTGATTCAAACATTTCTTTACCAGACCACTATTAACTTTTGACAAGAATTATATGACTTAACCAAACATGTTTGAACGTGTTTTTTATTCAATTATAATGTCTCTCAATTTGTGGAAATTATTGCCCTATGAAAAATGTAACTTATCGTATTATAAGTGGTAAACGTCATGCGGATTATATTGTTTTTGCGACATCTATTTTTTTAGTATTGTTTGGTTTATTCGCAGCTTATAAAATGGAACATAACGGACATATTATTACCGGTATGAACAACCAAATTGTTTGGGGATTACCACATGTTTTTGCCATTTTTTTAATATTAGCAGCATCCGGAATTCTTAACGTTGCCTCAATAAGTTCCGTTTTTCAAAAAACTTTTTACCATCCTCATGCTCGGTTGTCTGCTTTGCTTGCGATTACTTTATTGATTGGTGGATTAACCGTGTTGGTGTTAGATTTAGGTCGCCCTGATCGTTTAATAATTGCAATGACAAATTTCAATTTTAAATCCATTTTTGTATGGAATATTTTTTTATATAATGGATTTCTCCTTATTTGTGTTTTGTATTTATGGTTTATGATGGAAAAAAAGATGCAACGTTATTATTCAAAAGTTGGGCTTGTTGCATTTTTGTGGCGATTAATTTTAACCACCGGAACTGGTTCTATTTTTGGTTTTTTAGTTGCACGAGAAGCTTACCATACCGCAATTATGGCTCCTTTATTCATCTCACTCTCATTATCGTTAGGTTTAGCAATATTTTTGTTAGTTTTAATCATGCAATTTCGTTCTTTAGGAGAAGCTATATTGCATCGACCCAAAATCTTGCTCGCTATATTTATAAGTACCGTGTTTTATTTTGTTCTTGCCTATCATTTAAGTCATTTATATTTTACTAGTCGTCATGGAATTGAGTATTTTCTATTGGGTAATGGAGGCGGTATTTATAGTATATTATTTTGGGGGGGGTATTTCTTTCTTGGAACAATTTTACCGTTATTACTGCTGTATCATCAACGGTTTACTAATAATCGTATAAGCGTTATAGTGGCTTGCTTATTAACCATCTTAGGTGGTTTTATGCTGCTATATGTGTTGATCATTGGTGGACAAGCATATCCGTTGGATATTTTTGCCGGTAAGGAAGTAATGAGTTCTACTTTTTTTGATGAAGTGAGTAGACATTCTTATATTCCAAGTATTTGGGAAGCTCTATTAGGGATGGGAGGGATTGGCCTTTCAGCTTTATTAACCTTACTTGCTTTAAAAATGTTTCCTTTTGTTCCACAAAGTTTAGCTACTTCAGAAATTGATCCTAAATTTTTATAGTTATAAAATAATGTATTACGTAGACAGATAACAAACTCCTTAAAACAGGAACACTTACCTTAGCATTTCCCGTTTGAGTTTAGGTACATTTTTTGTAGGGGCAATCCTTTATGGTTGCCCTTTATGCTTGTTTTTTTGTATTGAACCCAAAGTGGAGCGAAGCGGATTTAATAGGGTGAAACTTGAATAGCCATAGGTGAAAAACCTATGGTACTTTTTAAATCAAAAAACGGGAAATTTTAAGACAGAATAAAAGCTGTTTTTCGACAGGCTAGTATTAACCCTACCCAAATAATATTTACCCAACAATCTCCGTAATAGGCATAATATCTTCCTGAGGCTTGCAAATAAACTTTAAAATATATAGAAATCCAGCAGCAATAACTAACAGAGCTATGCCCAACAACGGATGATAAAAAATCCAAGCAATTGCAATAGTTATCAAAGATAAAGCAGCAGCAACAATAAGTGCAACTAGGTTGCCTACAAAACCAAATATATTAGTTAAAAATGGTAATACAGCCGCCAAATTTTTCACTATTTTAAATATCATAAGTAAGCCAATAAACATCACCACAAAACCAATCAACCTAAGCAACCAAGTTACTATAACATTAAACTCTTGCTCATGTTGAAACATATTCTCAGCGGAAACTTCACCATATTTAAATAGCTCAATCTTACCACCTATCTCAGTTACATAAGGATAAAAAGTTGAACCTTCTTGTTTAGAGATAATACTTATTGTTGCTGGCGAAACTATTTTAAAATTTATACGTACATCTCCAATTTTTGGCTGAGTTGGATCGTCACCCATGTAATAAAAATTATTATAAAGTTGTAATTTATGCTTAAATTCTTCAGGCACTTGTTCAAGCATTGTTGTTGTTAATGGTAAATCTTGATAATTATTAACTTTATTGATTAAATTAGGTGGAAGAGTAAAAGCTCCAATTATTACTTGTTTGGCTTGGAAGATTCCATAATTAAATGGCATTGATGAAGGATTTTTATGAGATTGCCATTGTCTAAAACTGCTGGAATAAATTATTTCGTTACTCCAAACTTCATTATATGTATAAATCTTAACTCTTCTCTTTCCTCCTGCACCATATCCAATAGTTTCATAATGAGTATGTTCTTTCCATTGATACATTTGTACTATCCGTTTTAATTTAATGATATTGTCCTGAGCCAAACCAAATCTATTATCAGCCAAAGTTCCACTTGATTTAACTTTACCAATCACATGTACCAATTTACCATTATTTTTTGGATTAACTTGTTTAATTCCAATTGGAGTAACTATTTTAAATCCTTCTTCTAAAGTTTGAGCTTGGTATACAGCTCGACCTTCATTCCAAAATATAAATGGAAATGCCACCAAAAATAAAATTAAGCCGAAGAGGACACATACAAAAGAACTTTTAATTCGACTCCACCAAGATTCAGTAGTTATTTCAGTATCAGACATAGTTTTCTTTTTGACTGATGGTTGAATGTTATTCAATCGCTACTAGACATGGAGAGGCGAACCGAGGTCGAGTAGGTTGGGTTAGATTAGATTATTGAGCATAGCAAAATAACGTAACCCGACATTTTCCATATACAATATTGATGAAGTTTTGTCAGATTACACTTCATTATCTGTGTAATTTCAGTTATTAATCAATTGCTTTTCCAACAACATAGGTAAATTCTTTATTTTTATCAAATAAGTAATCAAATCCACTGGTTAAAATAATTTCTATTTGGCTATCAATTAACAAATATCTATCATGATAATTATCATAAGTGCGTTTTGTATCTTCTTGTATTTTCCAATCTTCATATTTTTCTTTTAATTCAGAAGTTTGTATTCCTTTCTTTTTTAATTGTTCATAATTAAGATTAAAAAATATATTATTGTTCCCAAACTCCTGTTTGGGAACACAATGCCGTTTATAGCTCTGCTTTGAATTGGGATAAAATATATCATTGTTAACGCACGAAGCGGAGCTTCTTAAGCAGTGCGTTCCCAAACAAGA
>JAUCGL010000021.1 GCA_030378105.1 Candidatus Halobeggiatoa sp. HSG11
TCCAAAATAAGCCCATTCTATTTGATTGCCTTTGTCATCATATTCATTTTTTAAAATGTGATAACCATCTTTAACAATAGGCTGTCCATCTATTCCAAAATAAGCCCATTCTATTTGATTGCCTTTGTCATCATATTCATTTTTTAAAATGTGATAACCATCTTTAAGTATAATAGGCTGTCCATCTATTCCAAAATAAGCCCATTCTATTTGATTACCTTTGTCATCATATTTAGCTGTAGTAATGTGATAACTATCTTGAAATAAAACGGGCTGTTTACCTACTCCAAAGAAGGTCCATTTTGTTTGATTACCATTATCGTTATATTTAAATTTAGAAATGTGATAACCAGTATTGCCCAAAACAGGTTTATCATTTAAATCTAACAAAATATTTTCTACAACATTACCCATTTCATCATATTCTCCAACATTTATACAATTTCCATCTTCATCATTCATTGGTTTTCCATCAGCATCAATAGAAGTATTCCTTATTAACAAACCTCTTGCATCATATTCTTTAAGCAAACCATAAGAACCATACAACCCTGTTTGTGGTTTCTGTTCTCTATCCAAATAACGTACTTTGACTTCATCGCCTGTATCTGAATAGGTAAACTCAACAAACTCTGCTTTAGATTTAGCACGAGATTGTGGAAATCCATTCTCTCCAACATAATGAGCTAATGCTGTTGGTTGTCCTTCAATTGATGGCGAATAAACCATTCCCCATACTAACTTACCCTGTTTATTATAAGATTTTTCATATGCAATTTTACCTTTTTCATCTAATACAAATTCCCACTGACATTCTTTTTCTAACAAATTTTTGTGTAATGTCCAATCACCACGCTCAAAATAAGTACCAACATTATGTTTAGGAGTACATTGTTCCCGATTGATATTGTCCACTATCATTACTTTGTGTACTGGATTATACCTTCCTTTACGAATGAACTTATAAGAAATTGAGCGTTGTTTAACCCGTTTTAAACTTAATTTGCCAACTCCCTCCATAATGCCAAAACGTTTCGCATAAGTATTATAATATTCAACATGTTTCCACACATAACCATCAAAATACCAATAAACACCACCACCAATTAAAGCAATAACCATAGTCGCAGCAATACTAGCCCGAATCAAACCACGCCTAAACGCAGACCTCTGCCGCCGCTTCTCCGCATCCGGCATATTCCCACCAATCCAAGCTCTATCAAACACCCGAGAATAAATCCGATTCCGTACCAGCAAACAATTATCCTTAACATGTACCAAACCAGCCAACCGCAAAGTATTAATCAAATCATTCGTATCATCATCCCGCACCCTCTTCCCACCACGAATCCGCCGATACAAATCCAACACCGCTGCCACATCCTTCCTCTCATCCAAAACCTGACTACGAACATGCTGCAAATTATTCTCAGAATCCCGTGACCGACTTGAGAAAAACACCTCCTCACACAGCTTATCCACCACCACCTCATCATCAACCACCAACTGACAAAGCTTCTGAGTTAAATAAGGATGTCCATTAGTCCAATATAATATCCGCTTCAATAACTTATCATCACGCAACCCCTGCCCAAACTTAGCAGCTTCTTCTTCAGAAAAATCAGCCAAATCAATCCGCTTACCAATATTAAACGGCGTAATCCGAGAATCTGCAATCAAATCAGACGGCGTAGCCACCCCAATCAAACAAAAAGTCAAACGCTGTAAATCCGAATCCTGAATCCGATTGTTATAACACTCACGAATCCCAGCAAAAAACTCATCAGTCGAAAACGGTAAACTGAGAACAACATCAATCTCATCCAAACAAATTACCACCGATTGTTGAGAATCAGTCAAAACAACAGAACGAATCGCCTGCATCCAACGTTGCAAAGGCCCAAGCTCCTTGTTTTCTTCCCAAAATTTGCGTAATTGTCGGTTTAACCCCAAATTTCTACCAATCTTACTTAATAAACCGTTATACCACTGCTCAACATTTAAATTAGTACCGATACCAGTCATTTCCAATACAACTACTGCCGTTCCATCAAGGCGTAATCGTTCTGCTACTCGCACCATAAGAGAACTTTTACCCATCTGGCGACTTGTCAACACATAGCAAAACTCACCTTGTTTCAATGCCTCATACAAATCACCATCGGCCTGACGCTGAATATAAGAAGGAGCATCTTCAGGTAAAGTTCCACCTTTAGCAAAATAAAAATCTTTCATATTGGTAATTTATCCTGTTTTTAGACCTTCCAGGTTTCCAAAACCTGGAAGGTCTGGTTTTTAACTTAATTACAAAATTTCATCCCATTTTGGTACTTTATTACATTCTTTGACCTTTCCCATCACAGAATCAAATCCTTCGAATATTTCCTCCTTATTGTAACCTTCCCAATATTCTGAAATCTTATTACCTGCTTCAAATAAAGAAACTTCTCTAGCAAACATATACATTGCCAACTGATTGATAGAAACACCCTGTTCTTTTGCCACTATCTCAATACGGTGTTTTAAATCTGCTGGCAATCTCACAGTCATAACACTAGCCATTTAACTGCCTCCATAAGAACTTTGATGGTGTTATTAATTCAAAATTATCAAAAATTAATTCACCTGAAACAAAATCCTTTATATTATTAGTGATAAGGAATTTACTTTGACTGACAATAGCCAATTCAACAAACATATTGTCATTTTCATCTTTTAAATTAGGTCTAAACAAAAATTTGGGATCATATTTTTCACTTATATAAGCAATATAGCGTAAAATATTTTTCACATCGCTTTGTTTTAAATCAAAATATTTAAGAGAATTTGGTCTTGTTAAAACATCTACATATTCAGAAAAAACAGGTTGTGAGATCGCTAATTTAAAATCACCTTTTCTAACGAGCTGTAAAATCCGAAATGAAGCTCCAAGATTACTACTCAAAGCTTGATATAAAATATTAGTATCAATTGTTATTACCATACTGTTATGATAGCATATGTACTATCACAATTTAATACCTTAAAACAAATGCTTCCTTAAATAAAACTCATAAATCTTACAGCGTAAACTAACCTTATCCTTTGAATTACCTCGTAAAATACCAGCACTCCGCAACCGATAAAAAGAATTATAATCCAAACAAGATTGGTCTCGTAATACATTTTGCATGGCCAGCAATAATTGTTCATCATCCTCAATCAATTTAACAATTCTTCGCAAATGTTCACCATAAGCTCCATTATCACGAGTAGCTTTATTAATAAATTCAGGCAAGCTCATTTTATAACTCACTAAATCATTTAAACCACACCGCACCAAATATGGTTGCCCACCGGTCAATTGATGAAACTGGTGGATTTCTTTATCATTTTTTAGCGGTATAGCATAGCGTTGATTAAGCATAGCCAGTTGCTTAAGGCTAAAATCCTCCAAGAATAATTTAGTTCCAACATTAAATGGCGATTGATTTTGATCTTTGATAAACAAATAGGTTTCCGTTGCATAAGCGATTGTCAAAGTTAGTTTATTACAAGGACTATTTGGAGTTAAAGCTCGATCATTGTGCCAAGTACGGAATAACGCAAAAATTTCATTACTAAAAGGACAGTCAAATAGAATATCGGCTTCATCAATTCCCCATAATACTGGTTTTTCAGTTGTTTCCAATATATTATCAATGAAATAGTTTTCAAAATTAATATTAGCTGGATAATCAGCTTGCCAGACATCTTGGGGTAAAACACGCAAACGCAGTTGTCGTGCAAACATCTGTCCAATCGCAATAAAGAACGTCTCCAAACTTTGCAATTGACTATCAATCAATTTCTGAAAATCAGTCAACAATACAATGACTCCAGCTTCACGAGCTTGCTGCAAACCACGAGCTAATAAAGAAGTTTTACCAACTTGTCGAGGTCCTTTTAACAACACAATACTATCTCGCCGCTTAATCGCAGTTTGAAACTCATTATCTACTTGTCGCTCCACATAAAATTTGGAATTCAATGACATAGCACCTCCACATGGTTCTATTGGTGGTGGTTCAGGTAATGATTTAATTGGAGGTTTTTTGGGAGACGGTTTTATTGGTGGTTTTAATAATTGCCTATCCCAATTTTCAGCCACAGCTTGATTAATTGCTTCCAACTCACGCCATTTTTTAAATAAAGGTTCAAACCGAGTTGCCAAACCAGTATTCAGCATAATTTCAGACTTATAACCAGCAATTACCAACCCAACTACTCGTTGAGTCTCATAATGATACACCAGCCCACCACTATGGCCTTGACCTTTCATTGCATCATTTTCAATTTTGTTACTCCGAAATTTAGAAATATTTCCAAAATAAATCCCAATTTCCTGATTATCTGCAAGACTTCCAGCCGGATAACCAACTGAAACCAGCTCATCAGTTTTGTGTTCATCGGTAACAAAACCTAATGGTAAATAATGGTTTGGCTCATATTCAATTTTTAATACTGCGATGTCGTAGTTTAAATCTCGTAACGATTTTGCATCATCAAGCAATGCTGGAAATTTGCCATCAAATTGAGTTTCAACGAAAATATCGTTTGGAGACCACTCAATACAATGATAAGCTGTTAATAAGTAACCGTCAGGAGTGATAAAAAAACCAGTGCCACGAAACTCGTAATTTCCCCCTACTTTTTCGAAAATTTTGACACTGGTATCGGTTAATTCACAGTGAATTTGTTGTTTTAATTGTTTTGTCATGATATGGATTAATGGTGGATTTTCGCTTCTATTCACCCTAAAATTTTTATGAATTAGGACATAATTTATCTAAATAACCATCAACGACTAGAATTGCATCTACTATAATCACATTGGTAGTAGGTAATGATAAATCAACAGCCAATAAGCTCCGCTTCGTCGTTAACAATGACATATCTTACCTCAATTCAAAGCAGAGCTATAAACGGCATTGTGTTCCCAAACAGGAGTTCTCATCGTTATACACAAATATTTAAGTACTTGATTTTATTGTAGGGTGTATAAGCGGTAGCGTCATACACCAAACCACATATAACAGGTGGATGACTGATATTTTTATAGATTTTAATTAATAATTAAGCATTCATAATTAAGAATTGTTATAGACCAATCCACCCTTGTGAAGAACCTAGTTTAAAACCTGTCAGGTCTCAAATAAAATTTATCTGGATATCTGTTCCTATACCTATAAGATATTGATTTAATAAGAACTGTATTGGTTTGTAGGAACTACCCTATTCTTGAAACAGTTTTGTAATAGGTTTAAAATACATTGTATAGCATTTCCCGATTAAATAGATTACAGTAATACAAAATAAATAATTGATATTTTTGTAGAATTTAATTAATAATTAACCATTCATAATTAATAGTTGCTATATTAAGATAAATCATCTGAGTTAAGACAAATGAAAATATTTGATGTTTGTATTGTTGGTAGTGGTGCTGGTGCTGGCCCGGTTGCTTATACCCTATCAAAAGCTGGTTATAAAGTGTTGATTTTAGAAAAAGGCAAATGGCATAAAGATTTTTATAAAGATGAAATGGCTTGTTGTATTCATGAAACTTTTACACCAAATTTAAAACAGCAACAACATGTTATAGAAACACGCAAAGGAGATGGTTGGAAAGTACGAAAAACTTCTGAATCAGGTTGGAACTTGTGGAATGGTAATCTTGTTGGAGGTTCAAGCAATTTCATGAGTGGTTTTTTTCACCGTCTTAAACCCATTGATTTCAAATTAAAATCTACCTTTGGAGAAATCGAAGGAGCAAACATTGTTGATTGGCCTATCAGTTACGATGAACTTGAACCATATTATGATAAAGTTGAAAAAACTGTTGGTATTTCAGGTAAAATTATTAAACACAAACATCAAGAACCTCGTAGTAGCAAAGATTTTCCTTATCCTCCAACTATTGAACATCCTTTAGCAGCAAAAATTGACCAAGCTTGCGAACAACTAGATATGACTGCTGTTCCTATGCCACGAGCAATTTTATCTCAATCAGCTTTAGGTAGAAATGGTTGTAGTTATAACGGTTATTGTGGAGCATTTGGTTGTGCAACTGGAGCTAAAGGTAGTTCCCGTGCAGCTCTATTGGATAAAGCGGTTGCTACTGGAAATTGTGAAATCCGTCCAGAAAGCCAAGTGACTAAAATTGTTAGTAATAATGCTGGTAAAATAACCGGGCTTGAATATTATAATAATGATGATGAAAAACAATTTGTTAGTGGAAAAATATATGTGATTGCTTGTCAGGCAGTTGAAACTTCACGATTATTATTAAATTCTAATGGAGAAAAATTTAAACAAGGATTAGCAAATAACAATGGTTTAGTTGGTAAAAATCTCTTATTTGCTGGTGGTGGTGCTGCTTCAGGGCGAATTAATTATGCTGATTTTAAACAAGAAACAACTTTACGAGACAATGGCCCATTTATTAACCGCAGTATTTATGATTTTTATGTCATAGATGACCCTGAATTTGCTGATAAACCAATGAAAGGTGGTACGATTGATTTTGTCCATGCCCATCCTAATCCTATTGCCCGTGCAACTCGACAAATTCGTGGTGAAAATGGTATATTATGGGGAAAAACACTTAAGCGTAGAATGGAAAATTACTTTCAGAATGGCCGTTATATTAAGGTTGAAGCGTTTTGTGATTGGCTGCCTAACGATGATAGTTTCGTGACTATTGAACCTGAAGTTAAGGATAAATGGGGTAAGCCAGTTGCTAAGGTTCGATTTGGCTTTCATTTTCATAACTTGAGAGTTGGTTATTATCTAGCGGAAAAATCGGCTCAAGTTTTAAAAAAGCTTGGAGCAACTGATGTTATTCACTTTGCCTCCGGAGCTCCGCCAGTTAATTTGCAAGCTGGTGGTTGTCGTTTTGGCAATGACCCTAAAACTTCGGTGCTGGATAAGAATTGTCAGGCTCATGAGGTTGAAAATTTGTATATAACTGATGCCAGTTTTATGCCTAATGCTGGTAGTGCTCCATTCACTTGGACTATCTATGCCAATGCGTTTCGTGTAGCTGATAAAATTGTAGAAAAACTTAAAGGATAATTGGAGTTTTAAAGAGGTTAAACCGTTATGGAAATTTTAGGAATTGATATAGGTGGTTCAGGTATTAAAGGAGCTCCGGTTAATATTGAAACTGCTGAACTAACTACAGATCGGCATCGCATCCCAACTCCAGAAATATCAACACCAGATGCAGTATCTGAAGTAATACTTGAACTTATACAACATTTTGCATGGCAAGGCCCAATCGGATGTACTTTTCCAGCAGTTATTAAACAGGGAGTGGTTAAAACTGCTGCTAATATTGATAATTCTTGGATTGGAGTCAATGGAGAAGAATTAATTCATGCCAAAACTGGCTGTAAAACTTTGTTATTAAATGATGCTGATGCTGCTGGAATTGCTGAAATGGAGTTTGGGGCTGGCAAGGGCAATTCAGGTGTTGTGATTATACATACGTTTGGTACTGGGATTGGTAGTGCTATTTTTGTTAATGGTCAGTTAGTTCCTAATACTGAATTTGGGCGATTAGAAATCCGTTGTAAAGAAGCGGAACAGCGTGCTTCGGCTCGTAATCGTACTGAAGAGGATTTAAAATGGAAGGCTTGGACTTGGCGAGTTAATGAATTTTTGGAGCGGATGGAAACTTTATTTTGGCCGGACTTATTAATAATAGGTGGCGGAGTTAGCAGAAAACACAATAAATTTTTACATTTACTTAAAGCTCGTGCTGAAATTGTCCCAGCTCAAATGTTAAACCAAGCCGGCATAATTGGTGCTGCTATAGCGGCTGGTAAACGTTTTGATATATAGTGTGTGTTATTAAAAATAATGAGAGAGAACCCGTGTGTGGGAAAACTGCACACATGGTTCGGACACTGCCATTAAGTTATGCAAGGCTAACACATAGGTTAGCCACTACCATATTGAAATATATCGTGTTTTATAGGGGCAGACCTGTGTGTCTGCCCTTAATGAAGGTCAGATTTAAAAAAAATGTTTATAACGTTGTATCTTTTTTAAACTTATTTCCTGCCAATTATTCTTACTTTCTTCAAGTCTTGCTTTGCAAAATATCTGTAGTAAGATAGGCCATCTATATTGGCATTGATCTAAAATCCATTTGCTATCTTTAGAAGGCACATGTGCAAGTTTCAAAAATTTTTGTGCTTCTGTTTTTGTAAATGGTTGTAATTCAAGTTCGTTAGCAAAAATATTTACTAACGGTGAAGGTTTTCCTATTTTCTCAGACAATTCTTCTAATTCAAGCAAAGAAAGCCTTGAAGAAACACAATAGCCAAGTTGTCCAATATGTTCACCGAGAGAACGTAAGTATCCCCAAAACAGTTCGTCTAATTTTGGTAATTTTAACCCATACTCAATGTTGTCCATCAACAAAATTGTTGGTTTATTAAGACTGTCATTTAATGTTTCAGCCAACTCAGTTAAATCACCACTGGTATCGCAAGATGGATTTAAGTTTTTTAGCAAATAACGCATAAAACTTTCTGGATTGTGCATTTGGACATTTTTAAAATCTATAAATATCCATTGATATTGGTCTGTTTGTTGCGTATTAGACAATGTATTAAATTGAGTTTGATGGATATAATTTAATAGCGAAGTTTTACCACTTTGTTTGGGGCCAATTATGGCTATATGTTCTAGTGGTAGAGATTTCCAAGTATTAAAAACCCTTGCTAATAAATCTTCATGCCCAAAAAATGGATGCAAATTAGCTGCTGATACTGTTTTGATATTAACATCAGATTTAAATGTTTGTAAAGTACTGGGATTTGGACAACCAGCCGCAATAAGAAATTCATTACGTTCTATTGGATTTAAAGCAAAAACCTTAGCAGATATCTCTACCTTACTGCATGTAGGTGATTTGATTGTCCCCTTTCGCCAGCGAAAAACTGTTTCTCGTTTAATATCCAGTTTTTCTGCTAAAGTACTATCGCTCATGTTTGCACGTTTCATATATTTGTGCATTAATTCCGTAAACTTTGTCAAAGTTGCCAATTTAATTAATCCTTAATTGTTAGTTTAAAGATATCAGATATTGATTATTAAAAAAAAATAATTTCTTAAATATCAATTAGATAAAATCATATAAAATGTTTGTAAAGTGAGTTTATAATGTTGGTGTTAAATAAAGATATGCTTTACTACTAATTAAGCCCACCACACATATTTTTAATTAGGAATGTGCATGAAATAATATACGCTTTTTAAGAATTTCGGAGTACAAGGTTCCCTTGTTTCAAACTTGCAAGAAGACCTTGCAACTCCTACAAGTTTATGAAGTTATTTCATGACCGTTCCTTAGTAGTGTTTAATATCCCAAAGGTAATTTCTCATACCTTGTAGGTAAAAGCAAAATTTAAATATTATTTCAAGGTATTATCATTTATTATAAACTTGATTCATTCGTTAAAGAGAAGCTACAGAAATTGAAGTTTATAGCCTAATCCTTATTATGTTCTAAAGGTAAAACTGGTTGTTGATCCATATCTACACTATGGATTAAACTACCATTAACTTCAGCACCCATTGCCATTTCAATCAAATTATAATAGACATTACCAATAATACGAGCATTTAATGCCAATTCGGTATGCTCTTCTGCATATACATTACCATGCACAGTACCATTGATAATCACGTTTGGAACTCGTATATCTCCTTTAATTGTTCCTTGTTCACTCAATGTTAATACTGAACTTTCTTGCTCTTTATTGGCTGTTATGTTGCCTTCAATTATTCCATCAACGTGCAAACCACCACTAAAAGAAATTTCACCTTTAATTTTAGTGTATTGTCCTATTAAAGAATCAATTCTAGTAACTTTTCTTTTACGATTTCCCCACATGATTTATTCCTTTGGCTGTAATTCTTCCCATTTAAAGTTAATTTTTTCGACGATTTTGTTATTTTCAGTTGCTAGACGAATAATAAGGTGTTCCGGCATAAAAGATTCTGGTAGGTTAATTTCACCAGTTAAACGTTGAAAATAGTTGATTTCATAATTAATAGCCGATATGGAATCTTTGGTTATAGCAGCCATATCTAGTTGTTTAACTTTACCATTTATCTTGCCAGTTAAACTTATTTGTATTGTACCAATAGTGACTTTAGAATTATTTTGAGTTAGTACTAGCTTATAAATATAACTTTTCGCAGCTTTATATAATGCAAAACTACTTACCATTACTTCTGTCGAAACTTGTTTAGAAGTGACTAAACTTTTATAAAAATTAAGCTCTTCAGTCAAATCAAGTCGTTGTTCCTGCAAATCATTTACAGATTTAGTTAAATTTTCAGCAGTAGAAACTACTGTTTCAAATTTTGATTGTAGCTCTTTAGTTTCTAAATTAGCTAGTGGAGCTGAGTTTTCTTGTAAATATCGCTCTATAAAATTTTGTTTATTTTGACGCAACGATTTAACACTGGTATTCCACAAGTATAAACCACCAACTATCACTGTTATTATAGTTATAAATAACACAGTCGGACATAACCAAGGACGATGTTGTTTAACTGCCATAACAGTTGGAACTGGCTTTCTTTTATGAGGAGCTGGATGATGATAAAAAATCTTCATATTAAGGTGCTAGTGCCACATTAGTTAATCCAGTTGTTTCCGGCAAGCCACTTATAATATTCATATTTTGTATAGCTTGGCCAGCAGCCCCTTTTACTAAATTATCAATAACCGACAATATAACCAATTTATTATTAGACTTATGTACGGCTAATTGACAGATATTCACGCCACGTACATTACGAGTTTCTGGATGCGAATTTAATGGTAACACATCCACAAATGGTTCATTTTGATAACGTTGAATAAACAAATTTTGAATTTCATCTAACTCAATTGACTGTTTAGTTTTACTATACAATGTAGCTTCAATACCACGAATCATCGGCAATAAATGTGGTACAAAAGTTAAATCCACTTCTGTTCCAGCACTGGCATTTAAACTTTGGCAAATTTCTGGCCAATGTCTATGACCAGCAACATTGTAAGCTTTAAAACTTTCCCCAGTTTCACTCATTAAAGTGGGAATATTAGCCTTACGTCCAGCTCCACTTACTCCAGATTTGGCATCTGCTATTAAGTTATCTAAATCAATTATACCAGCTTCGATTAATGGTAAAAAACCTAATAATACTGCGGTTGGATAACAACCCGGATTAGCAATTAAACGAGCTTTGGCAATTTTGGAGCGATTTAATTCAGGTAAACCATACACAGCTTCTTCAATAAGTTCTGGGCAGTTATGAGTCATACCATACCATTTTTCCCATGTTGCTACATCTTTAATTCTAAAATCGGCTGCTAAGTCAATTACTTTAACTCCGGCTTTTAATAAGGCCGGGGTATCTTGCATCGCAATACCATTGGGAGTAGCAAAAAATACTACATTACTGGCAATTAAATTTTCCTGAGTTGGTTCAGTAAATTTTAAGTCTAAATGCCCTCGTAAACTTGGAAATAAATCAGTCACATTTTTACCGGCTTCAGTACGAGATGTGATGGTTTGTATCTGTACTTGTGGATGTTTAATTAATAAACGTAATAATTCAACTCCGGTATAACCAGTTCCGCCAACAATTGCTACTTTCATCATAATTTAAATTAATTAGGAATGTGCATAAAATAATATACGTTTTCTTATAAATTTTGGAGTACAAGGTTCCCTTGTTTCAACTTGCAAGAAGACCTTGCAACTCCTAATTTAAGTCGACTAAGTTATTTTATACACGTTCCTTAAGTTATGGATTTAAGCTAATTACTTAGTTGAAACATTTTAACATACAAATGCCTAGAATTTATTATTGGTTAATTCTCATTCCCATGTTATGTATTCAATGTCATTTATGTTGAGAAAAATTTATTGGAGTCCAAAGCGAAGCTTTGATATTATTGATTTATAAATTAAATCTTAACAAAGTTAATGCTTTGAACTCCGAAAATCTTATTCTCTTAATTTATTTGTTAGTCCTGAATAAAGTAGTGATAACCCCAAAAAATCTATTAGGTATCAAATACCTAGCAGGATTAACGCTATATATTGTAGGACTACCATTTATTTTTATTGGGAACTACTATTAAATATTGATATTACAACCCAATTTTATGAGCTCTAGCTGTAAAAAATATACCACTTGGTTTATCGACTGGTAAAGTTGCAACTTCCGCAAAGGTTTCTGTGTTATAAACAATAACCTTATCTTCATCACGGACGGACAACCATACTTCTTCACCGCGTGGAGTAAATTCCATATGTAACACTCCCTTACCCGGTTTAAGAACTTTAATAATGTCCATCGTCATAACATCAATTATTTGTACAGTATCATTATGCGGCATAGCAAAATTAACCCATACATGTCGCCCATCAGGTCGAGCCATAACAAAAACCGGCTGTCCATGTACTGGAATGGCTTTAACTTGTTGCCAATTTTTCATAACTAATACTTCATGCTGGCCAATAGCAGGTACAAAAGTATATTCACCAGCCATAGCCCATCCTTCCAAATGTGGCATTTTATAAACTGGTAATTTTGGTCTGTTCTTACCATAATCGGGTAAAACACGCTTAACACCACCATAAATATCCCATAGGTCTAACAAAGCAAAACCATTATCACCAAATAAACCTGCAATATAATAACGTCCATCAGGAGAAATTAAAGCATCATAGGGTTGCCTACCAATATCTTGAAATTTAAGAATTCTAGGTGCTTTCGGGGTATGCATATCGGCTAACCAAATTTCGCCAGCATCAAATAAACTAAAAGCAAAATGCTGATTAGGAACATCAACTAACCCAATCACTTTTGAAAGCTGGTCATTTTCACCAAATTTAGCAGGAATATCGGCCACTTGCTCCAATGTTGCTGCATCAAATATTTTGACACCACCCGGCTTATAATTGGATACTGCAATCAAACGACCATCTTGTGATATTGCTCCACCAATACTATTACCTGATTGAATAATTCGATGGGTAATTTTCTTACGTAAAATATCTAGCCTAGTTAATCCACCATCTCGACCAAATATATAAGCATATCGCTGATCACGAGAATAAACTATAGAAGCGTGGGACAAGTCTCCTAAACCTTTAACTCTACCTAAACTTTTATGTACAGTAGTATCAACAACTAACACGCTGCCTTTAGCCCGCTCAATTATTACACCTAAATCACCACTACCACGTAATTTAGCAGCTTGAGTTATTATTGGTAGTAGGAATATTAATAAATATAACCAAATTTTCATAAGTTTTTAAGTAATTATTTTATTTGTTAATGGATTATTTGTAGTTAAATATATGTTAACTTAAGTATTATCAATGTGTATTAAAGTTTGTTAATAATTTTGACTATAATGGATTCTGTATGATAAATAGGATAGTATGTAGGTAAAAGTTACTGATAAAATATGGGATAATAAATAATGATATTTTTATTTCATGTCAAAAAATAACTTTAAATAGTATAACAGATAAACTAAATAAAGGGTATCAATCGAAAAAGTTACGCCCGGCTACTCCAATTAAAAAGGCTAACAGCATTAAACTGGCAAATACAAATGCTATTTACTATAGTTATTAGGACTTATAGCAATTATTAATTATGAATGGTTAATTATTAATTAAATTCTACAAAAATATCAATTATTTATTTTGTATTACTGTAATCTATTTAATCGGGAAATGCTATACGCATTAACAAAACAAACATTGGTAGTCCCAAACAAAGTAGTGATAGCTTCAAAAAAACCTACTAGGTTTAACACCACATATTGCAGGACTACCCAAACATTTAATCAATACCATCGCCAATGTCAGAATTTGTTATTATTGTACAAAACCATACGTAGCAACAAGGCACGCCTTGTCTCTACAGTGGAAACTATTTTTCGGGAAATACACTTTGCTCCATTCCCGAAACATCTATCTATTTGGCGAAAGTATTTTTACTAAAAAAATTACATGAAAAAAATTATTTTACTCATATTCTATATTTTTCTGATACTTGCTCCAGTTCAAGCAGAGGAAAATTTGACAAAAAAACTTGCCTATATTGTCTCAGATACTCGTATTCCTTTTTGGGATATTATGAAACGAGGCATTCAAAATGAGGCTATGACTAATGGATATAATATATCTGTTTACAGTGCAAAAAATGATCGCAAAAATGAACTTATTTTTACTGCTAAAGTACTAAAAGAAAAGGTTGATGGAATAATTATCTCTCCCACCAGTTCATCTGCTTGTACCACCATTATTAAACTTGCTAATAAAGCTGGCATTCCAGTTGTTATTGCAGATATTGGTACAGATGGAGGTAAATACGTATCCTATATTTCTTCAAATAACTTGGATGGTGCTTATAAAATAGGACAAGTACTTGGTAAAAAAATGGACTCTCTTGGTTGGAAAAATGGTTCAGTGGGAATTGTGGCCATTCCTCAAAAAAGACTTAATGGACAAGCAAGAACGGCTGGATTTATGAAAGCTATGGATGAAGCTGGTATCAAAGGTGCTGGTATAAAACAGCAATCAACATGGACAGAAGAAGAAACTTACACGTTTTCCATGGAAATGATACAGAAAAATAGTGATTTGCGAGCAATCTGGTTACAAGGTTCTGATAGATACAATGGAGCTTTACGAGCAATTGCAGACAGCAACAAAACTGGCGATATATTATTATTAACTTTTGATGCCGAGCCGGAATTTATTGAGATGATACAAAATGAAGTGATTCTTGGTTCTGCAATGCAACAGCCATACCTCATGGGGCAAGAAGCTGTCCGAGTTCTTGATGAACATTTAAAAGGTGAAAAAGTTCCCAATAGTATTGTGATTCCAATTATGGCAATCTCGAAGGAAAATATCTCTGAAAAACTGCCAATAATTAGAAAGAACGTTCTTGGTATGGAAGATAAAAAAGTGAAATAAAATGCTGAAAAAACACCTAAGTAATTTATCTCTCAATACTTTATTAATTATAATGGTCATAACAACAGTTGTTGTGGCTATTACTATATACACAGTTTTTACCTATAATACCACTAAAGAGAAAAGGTTTACAGAAATAAAAAAGCATTCTCAACTACTTATAGATGTTACCAACCAAGTCATAGGACAACTAATTGCCTCTTATAATGTAAATGAATATGAACAAATTCTTATTGGTGAGATGGGAAGCAATGATATTTTAGCAATTATTATTAATGATAACAATATGGGAAAAATTCTTGGGCAAGAAACTTTTGTTAATGGTAAAATACGCAATGATAAATGGGAAATTATTGATTTTGATTATCAAAGTGAACTTCATAAAGAATTATTGAAGAAAAATTGCTATGTTGTAAAAAGTGATATTATCTACAATGGAAGTTTTCTTGGGACTGTAGAAATATATGGTGCTGATCGTTTTATGAATATTGAGCTAAATAAAATTATACAACTATCCATAATACATGGAATAATTCTGTCTTTTTTTCTCATTACAACTTTACTTATCAGTATTCGCTTTATTGTGATTAATCCTCTCAACAAAATAATTCATGCTATTTCAAATGCAGATAAAGATGGAATTCCCCTTAATAATATACCTATTTCAGGTTCTTCAGAAATGAGTTCTTTTTCTGTTACTATGAATAATATGATTGACATGATAAGACAATCAAGAGTTAAGCTACAGACACATCAAGAAAATTTAGAAAAAGTCGTAACAATAAGAACTCAAGAACTGGTAAAAGAGAAACAAAATGCTGATAGAGCGAACCAAGCCAAAAGTATTTTTTTAACCAGCATGAGCCATGAATTGCGTACTCCTCTCAATGGAATCTTAGGATTTGCTCAAATATTACAGCGTGATTCTTCTATAACTACTAAGCAACAGCATGGTTTGAATATTATTAAACAAAGTGGCAATCATCTGTTGTCTCTTATTAATGATGTGCTTGATTTAGCTAAAGTAGAAGCAGGTAAAATAGAACTATATGAGATAGATTTTAATTTACCTTTGTTGCTAAATAATGTCAGTGAACTTATCAAAGTTAAGACTAAGGACAAGGGGGTTGATTTTTATCTGAAAACTATGGCTGAATTACCTAAAGCTGTGTATGGTGATGAACGGCGATTGCGACAAATTTTATTGAATTTATTGGGAAATGCTATTAAATTTACCGATGAAGGCAGTGTTACTTTGGAAGTGAAAAGTGAAAAGTTAATAGTGGAAAATGAAAAATCACAATGTTTGCTTTATTTTTCAATTCAGGATACTGGAGTTGGTATTTCTCCCGAAAATCTTAAAAATATTTTTAAACCTTTTAAACAAGTTGGGGAACAAGAACGTCAAGCAAAAGGAACTGGTTTGGGATTAGCTATCAGTGAAAATCTGGTCAAATTGATGGACGGACAATTGAAAGTTAGCAGTCAAATAAACACAGGTACTCAATTTTGGTTTGAATTAACTTTGCCAATCGTAGATTATAATGTCGCTAAAATATCCAACAAACAACCAATTATTGGAATCAAAGGTGAGTCACCTAAAGTATTAATTGTGGATGATAATTTAGAAAACAGACTTGTAGTATTTGACTTACTTGCTCAGTTGGGTTTTAATGTTGAATCAGCTAATGATGGATGTGAAGGATTAGAAAAAGCTATAAATTGGCAGCCGGATGTTATTATTACTGACTTAGTCATGCCGAAAATGGATGGCTTTGAATTAATTCGTCAATTGCGGCAATCCAAAGAGTTAAAAGAAAAAGTTATCATTGCTAGTTCAGCCAGTGCGTATGATGAGGATAAAAACCGAAGTTTGGCTATTGGCTGCAATGCTTTTTTGTCGAAACCTATACAGGTCAAAACGTTGCTTGAGCAATTACAGCAATATCTTAATTTAACTTGGATATATGAAAATACAAATAAAGAGATTGCTAATGAAAATCATGATGTTAAAATAATATTACCTCCACTTGCTGAACTAGACAAGTTATATAATTTGTCTCGAAGTGGCAATATTCATGAACTTGAAAAACAGGCAGCAATTCTATTAAAGTCTGATACCAAATTAAAACCTTTTATCACCGAAGTACAAGCCTTTCTTGAAAAATATCAACTTGGTAAATTGAAAAAATGGCTTGAAGAGAAAATGGCCAATGAAAAATAAAATTTTAATTGTAGATGATCAAGCAAGCAATTTAAGTGTATTGCATAATTGTTTACAAGATGCCAATTTTGAAGTGCTGGTAGCAGAAGATGAAGCAACGGCTCTTGAACAAGTTAATTATACCATGCCAGACCTTATTTTGTTAGATGTGTTGATGCCGGGAATAGGTGGTTTTGAAACTTGTCGGCGTTTGAAACAGAATGAAGCTACACAAGATATTCCTATTATTTTTATAAGTGCTAAAACAGATTCAGTTAATAAAATTAAAGGGCTTGAAATTGGAGCCGTTGATTACATTTCCAAACCATTTCAAGCTGATGAAGTAGTTGCACGAGTCAATAAACATTTGACTATCAATAATTTACAAAAACAATTGGAAGCAAAAAATCAAGAATTGCTACAGGCTAAAGAAAAAGCTGAAGCTACCAATCAAACCTTGCGACTTGCAAAGAATGAATTACAACAATATCAAGAACATTTGGAAAAATTGGTGGAAGAACGTACTGTTGAGTTAGTACAAGCGAAGGAAGAAGCAGAATCTGC
Source organism: Candidatus Halobeggiatoa sp. HSG11 (assembly GCA_030378105.1). Lineage (GTDB taxonomy): Bacteria > Pseudomonadota > Gammaproteobacteria > Beggiatoales > Beggiatoaceae > DRQV01. The sequence continues at coordinate 17,806 of JAUCGL010000021.1, forward strand.
TAATCGCCTCAAAAATGAATTTCTTGCTAATACAGGCCATGAAATCCGCACTCCCTTAAATTTAATAATTGGTTCTAGTTATCTATTAGATCAGCAATTAACTGATAAAGAACATAAAAATTATCTTTGCTCCATTCAAACAGCCAGTGAAAAGCTTTTAACTTTAATCAATAATATACTTGATTTATCCAAAATTGAGGTTGAACGTTTAAAACTTCACTACAAATCAGTGAACCTTCGCTTTTTTTTCATTGAATTACAACAATTTTTAAAATTCGATATAACAAAAAAGAATATTGATTTTATTGTGGAAATTCCTGAAAAATTACCATTAGCTTTAGTTTTAGATAAATCTCGTTTAAAACAAGTATTGTCAAATTTAGTTAACAATGCAATTAAATTTACTAAGAGTGGTTATATCAAGCTTTGTGCTAAAACAGTTAGGATAAATAATAAACAGGTAGACTTAATCATTGCGGTGGAAGATAGTGGTATTGGAATTCCGATTGACCAACAATCTGTAATTTTTGAATCATTTCGACAGCTGGATGGACGAAGTACTCGCAGATATGGCGGAACTGGGCTTGGTCTAACTATCACCAAGCATTTAGTTGAAATAATGAATGGTCATATCACAGTTACAAGTTTTCCCGGCAAAGGTAGTCGTTTTGAAATTACTTTACGGAAAGTTGAGATAACTACTGCTGAATCAATAGTTAAGTCAGATAATATACTTGAATTTAATGATATTACATTTACAAAAGTTGAAATATTGGTAATAGATGATAACAAATATAATCATGAATTGATTGAAGAATATTTATCTCAAGTCAATTTAAAAGGTATCTATGCTGAAAATAGCCGGCTAGGATTAATGTTTGCAGAAAAATATAAGCCAGCTTTGATTTTAGTAGATTTAAAAATGCCAAAAATGGATGGTTATGAAGTTATTAGGTACTTAAAAGATAATCCTGATATTGTCGATATTCCTGTCATTGCTTTAACTGATAACATAACAACAATTGTAAAAACTAAGATTAAGCAATATGGTTTTGATGATTATGTAACTAAACCAATTAATATTTTAGAATTATTCGAAAAACTATCCAACCATCTTGAACATAGTAAGGAGACTATCGTTGCTACCTCTCAAGAAGTTGCGGAAGTTGATATTGCAGTGAATCCGGCTGAAATAAGCAATTTGCTGGAATTAAAAAAACGGCTTGAACAAGAGGTTATGCCAATTTGGGAGGATGTAAGTGCTGTTATACAAGTGGATTCTATTATTAAATTAGCTAACAAAATGATGGAATTGGGTAAGGAATATAATGTCCCAGCTTTTATTAAGTATGGTGAATCACTATTAGAAATTATTGAAAGTTTTGATATAGTCAAGACTGAAAATATACTTAAACAACTGCCAATTTTGCTTGACAAAATAGATTAATTGGTTTGATTGTGTGACAAATCAAACTTTAAATTAATGATTAGCTACAATAAAACATAGCCATAAGCAAAATGGGATTTATTTATTGAGAAAGAGATAGGTAGGTATATCAATTGCTTAAATAGTGGCCAAAATAAGCATCATTGATTGGGATAAGTTTTCTTTGGAATCCAAACGTTGGTTTAATCTCAAGAATGAATCTTGGACTCCATTTTTTATAAATTCGCCACTTTCCAATAACTTCTATCGGTACAGAATCTTATGAAAAATATACTTAGTTACAACGAACTACATTTAATTTCAGAGCAATTAGATGGAATGCTTCTTAAACATATCGACTGGCTTTCTTCACTACACAAAGTAATTATTTGCAAGTTATCATCAGGTTCTTTGAAAATGCATCATAGCAATTGTGATTTTGGCAAATGGTATTATTCTGTAGATAATCCGTTTCTCAATCAAAATCCAGACTTTCTCAGGCTTGATGTTGCACATAATAATTTACATGCGATAGCCAATCAGCTGATAGATCAATATGAAAATAATAAGACTCCATCAAAAGAAAATTATGAGTTATTTATTGACTCAGAAAAAACGTTTTTTCAATTACTTCATAATTTCATAGACAGTGTACTTGCCACAAAAAATCAATTTGATTATTTAACAAATATTCCTAATAGAAGTCTGATTACTTTGATGCTTAAAAATGAATATTCCAAATTTTTAAGAAACATGGACAGTGAATATGTTATCGCTTTTGCTGATATTGATAATTTTAAACATGTTAATGATACCTATGGACACGCAACTGGAGATAGTATTTTAGAGAAGGTGTCCACATTGTTCAGCAATAAAATAAGAACTTCTGATATTGTTGGTAGGTATGGCGGAGAAGAGTTTATTTTTTGTTTCTCTCAAACAAGCATTAATGACGCTGTTAATATATTAGAAAGAATCCGAAGTGAGTTACAGGCATCACCAATGAGCATTGATAATTCCAAAAATATTAAAGTAACTTGCTCCTTTGGGGTATCGACATTTCAGGCTAATATATCTTTGGATGAGTCAATCAAACAGGCGGATGATGCTTTGTATATAGCAAAAAAGAATGGGCGGAATAGAATAATTCATAAGCCGTATATATTTGATTAATAATTAAGCATTGCGATAATCTATCATTTTGATAGAGTTAGTTAGAGTTAGTATTGAAGCTATGAAAATTTAAATAAATCATTAAAATTAAAAGAGATTAATTGGTTTGATTGTGTTACTAAATCAAAATAAACCTTGTTTTATTAGCTATCCACAAAACATTCGTTGCAATAGTCCTTTTTTCCACAGTTCAGTTTTTTTAATTTGGCTGTCAACTGTGTTTATTTTTTCGTCAAGTTTGGTTAGGAAATTGGCTATTTTAGTTTGTTCTTCTATTGGCGGAAGTGAAATTTTAAGTTTTTCAAATTGTGCTTGTCCAAGTGTTTTATTCCTACCAGCACCACCCGGTGAAGCTAATTCAAGATAAAGTTTACCTCTTGGTGTTAAAAATAAATAAAGAATAAAATCTAAATTGAGCAAACCGATTGCAGGTTCATACATTGGAAATCTATGTGAAGCTATCATTCCAATTTCATTCTTGGTTGTTTTTGATATTGCTCTTTCCCAAGCAAAAACAATATTTAGAATTAGTCTGTTTTCTTTTATCCAAAAAACTCTTTTATTTCCCAATGATAACCCTGAAACAGGTTCTTTGTAAAAAATTCCTTTACCATGTGACCTAATTCCAATTTGACTATAATGTTTATCAGGTTCAACTTTTACTGGGTTTGAATATTTATTTAGAATTTTTTTAACAGGATATAATTTCCACTCCGCAAAATCCTCCCCATTCTCATCTTTAAACCTAATTTTCTGAGAGAATATTTTTTGCATCATGCCTTTTTTATACTCTTTCAAAAGTGCTTTCTTTTGTTTAAGTTGGGATATTTTTTTGTCAACTACTGTTAGGAAATTGGCTATTTTGGTTTGTTCGGGTAAGGAAGGAATAGTTAGATTAATTCCAAAAAAATCATTTACCACTATATTCAATAATCCATGATTTCTCGCACCTTCTTGTGCTACTTTATAAATTTCTTTGTCTTGCTTTCCTGATGCAAAACAGTGTTCCGCAAATTCATTACTAAAACAAGGTTTGTTTCTGAAACAAATATATAGAGTTGAAACCACCCCCTTTTCATATAATGTTAAACGCTTAAAAGCTCCCATTGGATAACCATTTGAATAACTTTTGTTATATGCAAAATCATTTTTACTCAAAACATAGTATCCAGTTAAATCTTTAGCAGAAACAGACTTATTGAAAAAATTTAATTGATTAATCAAACCATATTGTGCTGATATTGTAAGAACATTTTTATTATTTTCTTTATTTTTAGTGGTAATCCTTTCAGCAACCTCCCCCAACTTCTTACTTTCCCATTCCCCATCAAATTCTGGAAATCTCAACTCAGGTATATTTTTCTTATTCATTTTTCTTATTGTTTTTTATTGTGTGACAAAATTAAAAAGTTGTCTGCTTTTCAATCCATCAAAAATACTTTTTCCCTTTCAAAATCTATTTATACTTAATTTTAAAAAGGAATGGGCAATTATCTATTTTTTTAATTCCCTGAACAAAAATAAAATTGTTAATAAAACGATGGAAGCCCCAATGAACATACCAATAAATAGTGAATAATCAAAATAATAATTATCCGTATTTGGATCATAAGTAGTACAGAAAAAACGAACTTTACTAATTAAATCTTCTAAAAAAGGTTGATTAGGTTTAGATTGACCTAGTATTAATTGTTTGAGTGGCTCTACCAATAACGGAGTATCAAACACCTCACCGTATACTTGACGATAAACCTTACCATTTTCAGCAACTACAGTGGCTTGTACAATATGGTCATAACCACGTGGTGAAGGATAGAAAATAAATCCCAAGTCTTTAATAAGAGCATTAATAGTTTTTTCATCAGCACTTAAATAATACCAATCACTTATATTCTCAATTCCCTGTTGAGTCGCAAAATAACGCATAGTTTTTGGAGTATCAAATTTAGTATCAAAACCTATTGTTATAACATCAAAACTATCATTCCCAAGAGCTTCTCTGGCAATCTTAACCACTTTGGCCAAATTGCGAGTGGTCATAGGACATGTATGATAACAACTGGTATAAACTAAACTAAGCACAAATGGTTTATTACGTTTTAACACAAATGGTTGCTCATAACTATCCACAAAAGTATAGTCACCAATAGTATTATTAATGGCAGCTTGACTATATTTTAACGAAGTTTTGTAATCAAAATCTGTTGGAGAAGGTTCTGACGCTGATACATTAATGGTAATAAAAAAAATAACTAATAATTGTCGCATATATTTAAATAATTGAATTGGCTAAAGTGAAATTTGTTGTTGGTTTTAAATCCTGCAATATATAGTGTTAAATTTACTGTTTTTTGGGAACATCACTACTTTATTCAGAACTATCAAATAATCAATACTCATTATATATCTTGCTGCAAATATTATTTTAACAATACTGTCAGACAGTTTTTGAAAACTAAGTCTAGTTAAAATTATAAACTATTGAAATTTAAATGTTTTTATTGCCCACTAAAGTTAAGGGCAGACACGCAGGTCTGCCCCTACAAAATACAATATATTTCAATATGGTAGGGGCAATCCTTTATGGTTGCCCTTAACGCAAATGGCAGTAATTATGTAGGGTGGGTAGTAACAAAGTGGAAACCCACCGAATCTTCAAAATGGTGGATTTCATTTCATTCTATCCCCCCTACATTTATTGCTTGGGACTTATGTATAACGATGAGAACAAGAGTTTGGGAACGATATTTAGATATTTAAACAGTTTCATTAAATATTTATCTTGTCAATGCGTTAAGTCCTAGCATTTTAAATAACTACATTATTTTCTCAATTCAGCTTGTAAATAACGTTGAATAATTTTTAACTGTTTATCTAAACTGGTTTTATCTAAATAAACTGGTAGATTTTGTAATAATTGTACCGCTCGAAAATTACCTCCTAACATTTGATATATCCTTAATATTTGAGGAAACTCATAAGGCAAATTCAAATAATGAACATAACGAGAAAAATCATGAAAATAAGGTTTGTTGAGTTGGTAAGTATAAAAATATGATAGTGTAGGTATTTTATATCTGGAAGTCAGTATAACTCTATAGTTTTGTTCTAAGTTTTCCACGTCATTGGTCAACACATGATAACCATCTTGTAACAAATTTATTGCTAACTGTTCGGCCAAAGCTGTTTTACCTATCCCGCCAGTACCTACGATAAGCAAGCGTTTTTCAATCTGTAATTTTTTAATTAAAACTTGTAATTCTTGTTGACGACCAATAAATATTTTGGTTTTTGGTATAGAATAAGATTTATGTGGTTTAAAATTCCAATTTATTAAAACTGGATCGCTACTAAATAATATTGGCAAACTCCATTGTATAAAAACTGATTGATCTGCCTTATGCCAAATTTCATCAGGAGACAATAAATCCGTCATTGCACAGCGACTGATTTGCACGGCCTCATCAACATTTTTTTGTTGGGCTAAATTTATACACAATGTTTGAATGAATATTCTAGCCGCCCTATCTATCAATGATTCACGCATTCCTATTATATTAGGAATTCCAATTTGAACTAGTGGCTCAATTAAATTATGTTTAACCAATTGCCCAGATTTACAAGTTGCCAACACAACACAACGCGCTTTTTTAAAAATTTTAGCTAAATCATAGCCAGTAATTAATTTTTTATTACCATTAACATCTGTGAACACTAAATATGTTTGGTTGTTTTTCAACAATCCATGACCACTGATTATAACTAAATGCCAATCTTGATTTTTTAATAGTTGTGTTAAAGTACTTAAATAACCATCAACTGGAGCATAAAATTTAACCCAACCAGCATTTATAAAATTTTTAAGAGCTGAACGAATTTGTTGAGCCTCTATATCAATATCCAAATGGATTTGTCGTTGTGTAGTCTGTTGAATAGTAAATAATAATATTTTGAGTGGTCCAGTTGGAATTGAACTTTTAGCAGCATATATACGGCGATATAAAGTATAATCAGTATGTTTAGCGATAAAACCCAACTCAGGATGATATAAACATTCCCATGGCACGTTATCGGTAGCATTATATTTAATTGTTGTTGGTATTGTGTTTAAGCCCTGCCACAATGATAAGCCAATATCTTTAAGATTTTTGACATTATTTAAATTAGTCATTTTCTGGATATTTATCTCACTTTACATTATAATTTAGAAATTACTTTAAGATTCGACTGTTAGTTATTACAAACTATATAGTTTTTATTTAATTCTTAATGCTATAATTCTTAATTTTTAATTAAAGTCAAAACTTTAACATTTTTTAAGATTTTGATTAACCAATTAAGCTATTAAGCATTCATAATTAATTGTGGAATTTATTATGAAAAGATACATTTTAATTGCAATACTTGGCTTATTAGTAGCAAGTTGTTCACATAGACCCATACCAGTAGCTAAATCTTACCCAATCACTGGGCAACAAAAAATGCAAGCTGCTCATCATTGGGATGTACTGGCAACTGATGTTGCTAATCGTCTGAAAAAGACAATGGAACTTACTTTTCCCAATGCTGAAACTCTACCATCAGTATTTGTTAAAATAAATAATGAACAAGAGGAAATCCCTTTTGGTAAAGCTTTTTATAATTTACTTAATACCAAGCTTATTCAACAAAGTTTAGTTGTTTTAACCAATGATGCTGGATTCGGTAGCGATACTTTAATAGTTAATTATGATATGCAAGTTGTTCAGCATAAAGATAGACGTTTAACCTATGCTCCACCCGGCAGTTATACAACACTGGCCGGTGGAGTATGGATGGTTGTTAACGCTATTGATAATTGGGCATATCCTGGTTTAGCTATATTTCCATTTACTTTAGTAGCAGATACAGATGCTTTACTTGATTACTATTTGCCAGGTGAAACTAATACTGAAGTTATTATCACCACATCAGTCACAATGAGTCAACAATATGTATTTGGAGATTCAAGGATATACTATATAAATACTGGTGATTATGACCATTATGAAGACATTGCTAAAACTTATCAGGTGGTTAATTAACGATGAAGCGAATACTTACCTCATTTTTAATAGTTTTTTTTATAGCTGGATGTTCAATATTCTCTAAAGATTATAATCTTATTTCTACTAGCTACAAAGCTACTGATAAGTTATTAAAAGGAGTTAGAGATATTCATCAATTAACACCACGTCATGATGGAGTTTATACCAAACAACCAATTTTGGTAACTAGTTTTGTTAATGTGGATAATGTCCAACAATCTTCAACCTTTGGGCGAGTTATTGGTGAACAAATTGGCTCTCGTCTTGCACAACGTAATTATAAAATTATTGAGATGAAAATGCGTACTTCCAACGTTTTTGTCCAAGAACGGACTGGAGAATTATTGTTATCTCGAGAATTACGTGAAATAAGTCTTCAACATGATGCTTATGCAGTTGTTGTTGGTACTTATGGAGTTGGTAAAGAATCTGTCTATGTAACAGCTAAACTTGTTCGTGCTAAAGATAGTGTTATTTTAAGTTCTTATGACTATAATTTGCCAATGGGACCTAATACTAAACGTATGTTGCAAAAAAAGCGTTAAAAAATTATGCACTAGCATTTTGATTTAATTTCATGCTAGTGCATTGTTTAAGATATGCTATAATCTATGCTTGAGCTTATATAGTTTTTCAGATAAATAATTTCACTTACAAACTCTACGAGGTTTTCAAAACCTCACAGGTTTCACACGAATGTATTTTTATGAATGTCTATAAATATGACTGATATTTATCAGTAGATATCCTTATAAATAAAACTAGTAAGGAAATATTTAATTAGCTAAAAATAGTTAACATTATCAATAAATCAAATTTTAAGATTAAATTATTCTAATTATATTTCCAGTGTTTAATTACCTCAAATCTTATAATGATTTATTAATTTCAAGGAAATAAAAATGCCGGCTTTACGTCCATTATTTACCACTAATATTATTAAAACTTTACAACGAGGAATTTCTGTTAACTTAATTGCTCAAGATGGGCAAGGAAGACGACGATTATTGGAAGATATAAAATATGCTGGTTTAAAAAATACCAGAGTTGTTATTTTGAATATGACTAACTACCGTGAAACATATGAAAAATTTATTGAAATACTATGGAACAACTGTGCAATTCACGGCGTGATTCCCAAAACTTTAGGTGAGTTACTTAAAGAAGTAGAAAATACTATTGATTATAATATTGTATTGATATTACATCATTTTGATGAGTTACTAAATAATTTGAATACTGACTTCAACGCTGACTTTTTTGATCAACTTAATGATATTAAAAATTATAAAAAAATATCTTTATTATGTGTAACAACTGAATCACATGATCAATCAGTGGTGTGTGCAAAAAATCAAGTAAACCGATATTCATGGTTAGATTTAGATAAAAAAAGATTGCCGAAATTGACTTATGACGAAATAATGGTTGAATTGAAATATCGTGATTTACCTTTATCTGCTGAAGAAATTTCTCAAGTAAGCCGCATGACATCTAGTCATGTTAAACCTTATAGTTTATTAAATTTTTTTGTTAACAAAATAAATATTATTCAAATGGATAAGGATACTCTTTTTCATGAAAAATTAAAAATATTAACCGAACAATTCCATTTGGAAACAAAACAAGCCAATCATAAATCTTATATAATTTAAAAACTCTCGTATGTCTTATAGCCCAGCAATAGAATTTAAAGGTAGCCTCCTAACATTAATGATTCTCCATGTATTAGAGGATGATAGTGAAAAAATTGCAGAACAAATAATTGAAAAAGTTTCTAAAGTCCCAGATTTTTTTCAACAAGCTCCAGTAATTATTGATTTAACAGTAGTACAAGATGCAGAGAATGAGGTTTTATCTAGTTTAATCAAAGTATTACGTGAGCAAGGTTTAGTTCCAGTGGCAGTTAGAAGTGGTAATGCTGAACAAAATGATATAGCTATTAGCAATAACTTAGGGATTTTAAAAGAAACACAATCAGTCCGTCCTCAGCAACAAACTATTGATGAATCTATTGGAAGTGAAGAATTATTACATGATAGAACAAAAGTTATAACTCAACCAATTCGTTCTGGTCAACAAATAGTTGCACCAGAAGGTGATTTAATAATATTATCTACTGTCAGTCATGGGTCTGAAATTTTAGCTCATCAGAATATTCATGTATATGGTGTTTTGCGTGGGCGTGCTTTGGCTGGATTTAATGGAAATGTGAATGCACGTATTTTTTGTCAAAATTTTCATGCAGAATTGGTTTCAATTGCAGGACAGTATCAAGTAAATGAAGATTTACCAGATAATTTGCGTGGCAAACCTGTTCAAATTTATTTAGAAGATAACGTATTAAAGATTGAACCGCTTTAAATAATCAATTAATTATATTTTAAAAAATGGCTAAAATAATTGTAGTGACATCTGGTAAAGGCGGAGTTGGTAAAACAACTACTAGTGCTGCTTTTGCAACTGGATTGGCTTTACGTGGCTCTCAAACTGTAGTCATTGATTTTGATGTTGGATTACGAAATCTAGATTTAGTTATGGGTTGTGAACGTAGAGTTGTCTATGATTTTGTTAATGTTATTAATGGAGAAGGTAATTTAAACCAAGCTCTAATTAAGGATAAACGAGTAGAAAATTTGTTTATTCTACCGGCTTCACAAACTCGTGATAAAGATGCTCTAACTCTGAAAGGAGTGGCTAAAGTGTTAGAGACATTAAAAAAACGTTTTGAATTCATTATTTGTGATTCACCGGCTGGTATTGAACATGGTGCTATCATGGCGATGTATTTTGCTGATGAAGCAATAGTCGTTACTAATCCTGAAGTATCATCAGTCCGTGATTCGGATCGAATAATTGGCATGTTATCAAGTAAAACAAGACGTGCAGTACAAAACTTACCAGCGATTAAAGAACATTTATTAATAACCCGTTATGCTCCAAAACGAGTTAATAGTGGTGATATGTTAAGTGTTGAGGATGTACAAGAAATTTTGGCAATTCCTTTTTTAGGAGTTATTCCAGAATCACAATCTGTATTGCAAGCGTCTAATTCTGGTGTTCCAGTTACCCTTGATAAAAAAAGTGATGCTGGCCAAGCTTACTTAGATGTTGTAGCTCGTTTTCTTGGAGAAGAACCTCCAGTTAGAGAAAAGAAAGGCTTTTTGACTCGTTTATTTAAAAATTAACATGAGTATTCTCAAATATTTTCATACTTTAAGACCCAAAAAAACCGCAGCAGTTGCCAAAGAACGCTTACAAATTATAGTTGCTCATGAACGTAATTTACGTGATTCGCCAGTAATTGAATATCTACCAGAATTGCAACAAGAATTATTGGCAGTTGTTAGAAAATATACTGCTATTCAAGATGAAGATATTAAAATTAATATAGAAAAAGATGGAGAATGTGAAATATTAGAATTAAACATTACTTTATCTGATGAAAATCAATAACCTGCCATATTAAATATGTATCAGTTATCCATCTATGTTTTTTTTCACCGACATCATAAAACAAAATTGAATAGTTTACAGTATAATCCAACAATCATCGTTCAAATGTTTTGCTTTAATCTGACATTAAGTACATCTTAAACCAAATTTTTTAGACATCTATTACAATTTGATGTGCAGAATGTCAGTTTTGGCCAATTATTTTGGAACATACCTTAAATCAATGTCTAACAAACAACCTAAACAACAACGGAATAATGTAAAGAGTCAACAAGGTAGAAAAACCCAATCCCCAAACTATAGCCGTAGCCACTGGGCCCCACATTAAAGACTCTCCAGCTAAACCGGTTGCTAGTGAAAACAGGCTTGCCATAGTGGTCAGAGAAGTGATCAAAATAGGAATAACTCGCCGGCGAGCTGCATAAACAGTTGCATGGTTGATACTCATACCAAGCTTCAAACGGTCTCTGGCAGCAGCCATCAAAACTATAGCTGCATTAACCGCAATTCCAGTTAAAGCCACTACTCCATATAAAGTATATAAACTCAATGGGTTCTGACTGACAATAAGCCCAATAATCACTCCAATAAATGCCAATGGAACTACAGTCAACAATATCATCAAAGGTTGGAAATAGCTACGAAATTGAGCCCCTAATATCATATACATTATGCCAATTCCCATTAAAAATAAAGTCAACATTGCGTCCAAACTTTCTTGAATATCATCTAGTTCCCCAGAAAAATCTAAATTAACCTCTGGATAGACAGCTTGCAATTTCTCCTTCCATTGCCGTTGAATCATTTTATTAGCATCCACCGTATTCATTTTGGTTTTATCCAATTCTGCTTCTACTTGAATAGTGCGGCGTAAATTATAATGACGAATTTCTGACCTAGCTCGATTGATTTTAATATGAAATAGCTCTCGCAACGGCACTGCTTGTCCATTTGGTAAGAAAAATAAATTATCCAAAAATTCATCTACTTGTTGATATTCACGTTTTGCAGCCCTAACTCTTAATTCAACCTTTTCGTTGCTATCTCTTATTTCCGTTATTAATTCACCATCAGCCATAATTGCTATAGTGCGTAACAATTCATTTGGAGAGATATTAAGTTCTTGAATCCGTTGTTGATTAAGTTTTATACTAAGTTGCATCCGACCTTGAATATCAGTATCACTTATGTCACTAACTCCCGGCATGGTTGCCAGCAATGCTTCCAAATCATCAGTAGCAGCTCGCAAAGTAGTAAAATCATTGCCACGCACTTTCAAGCTTATCGGTCTACCTGCTGGTGGCCCATCTTTCAACAACAAAATACTGATATTAACTGCTCCCGGAATAGCTTCAATATCAGACCGCATAGCTGCAATTATTTCTTCTCCGCTACGGCGTTGATTTTTATCGGGATTAAGACTAACTAGAACTTGTCCCCAATGGTCGCCAAATAAAACTTCCATTTCAGTAAAAGCCTGTCCTGCATAACTGGCAGTGTTGCGTAATTCAATAGGTTTTATATGAGTCAAAATACGTTGTTCTACCTGTGTGGTGAGAGCTAAAGTTTCTTTCATATCAGCATCCGGCGACATTTCCACTGTGACATAAAAAAGCGGTAAGCTGTCCATAGCGAAGAAATTTACCTTAACCCATTTAGCTTGAAAAGCATATCCAACTCCACCTACCAGCACTACGATTAAAATAACTGCCAAATATGGATAACGTAGCATTTTTAATAAGGATTTACTGTACATATGCTGTAATTTGCTAGTGAAAGCCAAGCGTAATTTTTGGGCTTTAGATTTTTTGGTGAACTTAACATTGGCCGCTATAACGTGGGCTGGCAACATCCAATAAGCTTCAACTAAACTGATGGCAAGAGCGGTAACTACCACAACCGGCACAACTAACATGAATTTACCGACAATTCCCGGCATCAGCATCAATGGTAAAAAGGAAGCCATAGTTGTTAAAACGGCAGTTGTTACCGGCCAAAATACCTCTCGAAGTGAACCTATTGCAGCTTCAAGGGCATCCATACCACGCACAATCCGATAATACATTGATTCTATAACCACAACCGCATCATCCACCAACATTCCCAAACTGATAACAATACCCAGTAACACATTATTATTTAGGGTAAATCCCAGATTTGTGATAAACCAGAAAGTACCGCCGATAATAAATGGAATACCGATACAGGTCAGCAAAGACATACGCCAACCCAAAAATAGCCAAGTTATAATCAACACCATAACCAGACCTATCAAAGCGTTAGTTTGCATAATTGTTATAGCCTGCCGAGTAGAACCAGTTTGATCATCTAAAAGTTCTAATTCCAACCCAATTGGTTGCAGTAAAATATTGCGTTGTTCGATGAATTGATTAAGTTTTTCTACCAAGTCAATTGTATTAGCAGAAGCTTTCTTCATCACGGAAAAAATAACTCCCGGTTTTTGGTGAAATTTAACCATAGTTTCTGGCTTTTCCCAACTTTGCTGGACTTGGGCTAACTGGTCTAATTGCAATTGTCCCGAAGCTGTCAAAACAATAAATTGACCCAACTTATCTGCTTCTGTTTCAGAACCTAATAAACGCAGTAACCATTGTTGTTTGCCTATATCCAAATTACCGGCCGCTACATCACTATATAAAATTCGTATACTATCCGCTACTTGAGTTGGATTTAAACCATAATTTTGTAGTTCTTCCAATAGCAATTCAACTTGTAATTGTGGTTTATATAAACCAATTGAATCAGCTTTATGTACAGCTCTTATCTGTTCTAAATCCTTTTTAATAAGATAGGCTTGTCGCCGTAATACTTCATCTTCTCCATTACCATTCAAAGCCAACATAGCAGTTGGAAAAGCATTGGCAGTAGTTATTTCTAATAGCAAAGGATTTTCAACTTCATCAGGAAATTCTTGGGCTGCTTTATTCTGTATTTCACGGCGTAAGTCATTTAAACGTTTATCATATTGGCGTTCTGGAATGTCTTCAAAACGGACTAGGATAGTTGAAATACTTTCTCGACTGGAACTAGAAATAAATTTTATATCTTCAACCCGATCTATCACTTCTTCCAATACATTGGTTATTTTGCGTTCAACATCTTTGGCACTGGCTCCGGGTAATACGGTTATTACCTGTATCCAATTGAAATTTATTTCGGGGTCTTTCTCTCTGGGTAGGTTCAAGTAAGAGGTTGTACCCATCACCAGTATAAGTATGAAAGCCAAATTGGCAAGTACATGATTAGATAATAAAGCTGTCAGGATTTTATTCATTAATTGTTAAGACCTGCTAGATTAATACCTGTCAGGTTTCCAAAACCTGACAGGTCTCGGCCGGAATTAACATTACTACAACCTTTATTTTTAACTAAATCACCAGTTTTTAATTGTCTAAAACCAGTTGTTATAACCAGTGTTTTTGCTGGTAAATCAACTACTATCGAACGTCCCGGCAAAGCTTCAGGTAATTTATGAAATTGAGCTTTATTATCCACTAATAACATCAAACCATAACTTTCATTAACTTTAAGTGAATAACGGAAAGGTATTTTTTTAGTCGTTGTTTGCCAACGTAATTGTCCTTGACTGCCGGGTAAAGGAATTTTTCCGGTTGGTTTAAGAATAATAGGTTGTAAATTTTTGTCCGCATCTAACATAGGCAATAAAGTTTGTCGTTTAACTGGAAAAACTTGTTTATTAATATGGAGTTTTAATCTAGTTTTGGTGGTTAAATTGGCAAGCTGTTGGGCATCAAGGAAAGCCTTAATTTCTACTTTAGTTGGATTTAATAAGCTGGCAACTGGTTGGCCCGGATCAACCCATTCACCTAAATTAACCTCTCTTTGTATAATCACACCACTGAAAGGAGCTGTTATTTTAGTTTTGCTAAGAGTGAGTTGAAGTTGTTGTTTTTGAAAATTTTGTGATTCTAATTCGGCAGTCAAACTAGCAACTTCAGTTTTATGTTGATGCAATAATTCTTCAGATACATTGCCCCCACGATGCAATTTAGTTCTTTGTTTTAATTGATAATTTGCTAATTTAAGCCGGGCTTTAATACCTTTTATATCGGCATCCAATTGTTTAAGTTGTAATTGCCATTGACGATCATCTAATTTAAATAATACATCTCCTTTGGTTATTTTATCACCAACTTCAATTGTTATATCAATAACTTTACCTGATATTTCGGCAGTTAGGTTAGCTAATTGCTGTGGTTTAACTTCAGCATAAGCTTGTGAATTTGCTACTGTTAGTAATGAATCTAATTGGCAAGCTTGGATTATTTTTGGAGTGGTTGCAGAAATGCTGTATTTAGGAATAAATAATAGTATTAATGCTAAATATATGTTGGTATTAAATTTCATTAAGTTAAGTAAATTAATAGAAATGATTAGATAATATAATAAGACATTTAAATTTGCAAGGAAAAATAACGGAAAAACAGAAAGAAACTATAATCAGGCTATTGGTTAATAATCCAAAATAACCTATTCCAAGAAATAGGATTTCCGCTTTGCTCCTATCCATTTTACTTGATTTAACGGTGATTTGGCCGTTCATAAGCATTCATCGTTATACACAAGTAGGGTTATTGCCATTTGCGTTAAGGGCAGACACGCAGGTCTGCCCCTACAAAATACAATATATTTCAATATGGTAGGGGCGAACCTATGTGTTCGCCCTGCTTAACTTAATGGCAGTGATTATAGCAATTATTAATTATGAATGGTTAATTATTAATTAAATTCTACAAAAATATCAATTATTTATTTTGTATTACTGTAGTCTATTTAATTGGGAAATGCTATATATAGGGTGGTTAGGAACGAAGTGGCAATTCACCGAACTTTCAAAATGGTGGATTCATTTCATTTTACATTTGTTGCTTGGGACTTAATGTATAATTATGAGTCATAAGCATAGGTAAAAAAGCTAGTTCGTAGATACTCAAAAATTTGATATATGTATTTTAGATTTATGAATACCATGATTAAGCAATATGGCTTCTAGCTCATCATTACCAGACAAATAAAATTCTGTTGAATCGGATGCTGTTGGTAAAAATTGGCTTAATTGCTGTTCTAATTCTGTTAATTTAGTTAATGGAGTATAAACAAAATTATCTAATGCATCTTCCCATGATCTGCATAATTTATCAAAATATTGCTCTCCCAACCAATATAAATATAAAGTTTCCGGCGTATCAGTAGAAATAGCATGTTCGATCAAACTTTTAATTGGTGCAAAAGCTTCATCTTGAGCAATAAATACAATTGGATTGTTATAACTTGATAAAACAAAATCTCCATAAGGCCCAGTAAATAAAACTGTTTGTCCTATCTGCAAGTCATCAAACATTTTCTTGCTTAAATCAGTAGCTGTCTTTTTGACCTGAATTTGTA
Organism: Candidatus Halobeggiatoa sp. HSG11; assembly: GCA_030378105.1. GTDB lineage: Bacteria > Pseudomonadota > Gammaproteobacteria > Beggiatoales > Beggiatoaceae > DRQV01. Next base: position 34,354 of record JAUCGL010000021.1, read on the forward strand.
AATAACGTCCATCACAAGGACAACTTATGATAGGATAATCAACAGTTTCTGATTCCAATTCAAGTCTAATATTTTGACCAGCCATAAACCGTAAAGTTTTAGTTTGCGAAGTTTGTAAATGTAAAATCATCAAACTATCAGTTAATAATTCTTTCTTTTTGACTATCGCTCGCAATTCTTGAATTGGAAGATCAGTCGGGTGTTTAGCCTCTTTAGCTTCTATAACTAAGTCAGTAATAGCAGTGTTGGAACACATTAATATGTAACCCATTTGCTTTTCATACTCACTTAATACATAGTCATGCTCACAAGTTTTTTTGACATCTCCAGAAACCAATCTAGCCTTACAGGAGCCACAATTACCACTACTACAACCATAATTTGGTTTGAGGCCAACTCGAATTGCTGATTCTAACAATGAATCTGAACCTTCTACAAAAAATTCATGACCACTTGGAACAAATTTTACTTGAGCTGCTACAAATCTTAAAAAAGTATCTTTAACAAATAACTTAGCTTTATTATCTGCTGAATTATTATTTTGCAATTGCTCATTTTGCTCTAATAACCATTGATAAAAATTATTTATCTCAGTTTCTAAATTATCAGATTGTTGTAAAACTTCAACCTGTTGAATAATTGCTTTAAATAAATTATCATGCTGGTTTAATTGAAATTTTAGAGTTATTAATAGTTCACTAAATTCCTTTAAACGTGACATTAATACAGTAGAACTAGGTAAGGCAGTATCAATTTTGCCTTTATTTTTAACTGCATCCAATTTTATTTTTTTAACCTTTTCCAACATTGGATTACTATCCATATCAATAACTGGATATAAACGTAATAAATTACTGACAGTTATCTTGCCTTCAAAAGTTTCTAATTCACCGTCATGAATATGACGTTGTAATTCGCTTCTGGAAACTCCGGCCAGACGTGCTGCACGAGTTATGGTTAGTAATTCCTGCATATAGTTCTCCTATAAATATTTGGAATTTATGATTGATAATTAAAATATTATAGCAAAGTTTAATAACTTATCATTATTCACATATTGATTTAAACGTTAACTTTTTATCTCGTTCCCAACGTCCTCGTTGGGAATGCCTACTATACCGCTCCTGCGGTATTCATTTTGGCGGTGGATTTACGCTTCGCTTCTATCCACCCTACATAATCAATGCCATTAAATTAAGAATTAGGAGTTTAAAATTTATTTTGTAGGTGTTTGGTTTATAAATCTAATTACACTAAAATTTAATTTATTAACAGTTCTTTCTTAACTTAATGGCAGTGGTTCAAAGTTACCATTATTTCTTTAAAACTATTAAGTCCAGATTCCAAATTTTCAATAATTTCTCCGGCTAATACATCAGGTTCAGGTAGGTTATCCAAATCGGTTAAGCTTTTGTCTTTGAGCCAGAATATATCTAAATTGGTTTTATCTCTCGCCAGTATTTCTTCATAGGTGAATTTACGCCATCTACCTTCAGGTTTTTTTTCAGTCCATGTTGCTTTTCTTTTATTTCGATTTTGGGGATTGTAGCATTTAACAAATTCTGCTAAATCCTCTGTTTTCATGGGATTTTTCTTTAGGGTGTGATGAATATTGGTTCTGTAATCGTATATCCAAACTTTTTTGGTATGTGCTGTTTTGCTGGCTGATTTGTTGTTGAAAAATAGCACGTTTGCTTTAACTCCTTGGGCATAAAAAACTCCGGTGGGAAGTCTAAGAATGGTATGGAGTTCAGTAGTTTTCATTAATTGTTTGCGTACTTCTTCCCCAGCACCTCCTTCAAATAGCACGTTGTCGGGTAATACTACAGCAGCTTCACCAGTAATTTTTAGTTGGGTTTTAATGTGTTGTAAAAAGTTGAGCTGTTTATTGGAAGTGGTTTCCCAAAAATCCTGACGGTTATAGCTTAAATTTTCTGTTTCGATTTCACCTTCTTGATTGGTGATGGTCATACTGCTTTTTTTGCCAAAGGGCGGATTGGCTAAGACATAATCATAACGTTCACCATCATCTGAAATTAAGGCATCATTGGGAGATAGAAAGCTTTCGCTGTCAATTTCACCAATGTTATGCAAGTACATATTCATCAGGCACATTCGCCGGGTATTGGCTACGATTTCATTGCCGTGAAAGGTGGAATTTTTTAGGAATTCTTTTTCTTCTCGGTCTAAGCTGTTATTTTCTATAATGTAATCGTAGGCAGCTAGGAAAAATCCACCGGTGCCACAAGCTGGGTCGGCAATTTTTTTCATTGGTTTGGGCTGAACGCAAGCTACCATAGTTTTGATTAATGCACGGGGGGTAAAGTATTGGCCAGCACCGCTTTTGGTATCTTCGGCATTTTTTTCTAAAAGTCCTTCGTAAATTTTTCCCTTAACGTCTGCTCCCATCATTGTCCATTGTTCGTTATTGATGAGGTTGATCACTCTTAGTAGTTTGGATGGGTCTTGAATTTTGTTTTGACTTTTAGTGAAGATTTGTCCAAGCATTCCTTTTTCAGTGGAGAGGCTGCGTAGTAATTGGACGTAGAATGATTCTAATTCTGCCCCGGTTTTGCTGGATAAGTTTTCCCAGTTGCAAATTTCACCGTTTTTAATTTGTTTGCCTTCTACATCTTTAATTTGAGGGAATTTTAAGCCTTTGTTATATGGTGGTTTATTGAGTTCGTCTGCCATTTTTAAAAATAGCAAATAGGTGATTTGTTCTAGGTAGTCGCCATAGCCGACACCATCATCACGTAGGACATGGGCTAAATTCCAGATTTTTGATACAATTGTAGAGTCGTTCATTTTTTTATCTCATTCCTAACGTCTTGTTGTATTACCATTAAGGGCAACCATAAAGGATTGCCCCTACATGACATGATGATTTGTTCTCGTTCCCAACGTCTCGTTGGGAATGCCTACTATACCGCTCTGCGGTATTCATTTTGGTTTAATTCGTGGCAGAGCCATTTAAATTAGGTATTGAAGGTAGAACCTTGATACCAGAAAAAATAAATAATGTTAATCATTAATTTAGAATGTAGGTCGGGTTAGATTATTGAGCGAAGCGAGATAACGTAACCCGACTAAATTTACAATGATTGATGTTGGGTTACGCTTCGCTAACCCAACCTACATTATTTTGATAATAATTGTTTCTCGTTAAAAAATAAATAATGTTAATCATTAATTTAGAATGTAGGTCGGGTTAGATTATTGAGCAAAGCGAGATAACGTAACCCGACTAAATTTACAATGATTAGTGTTGGGTTACGCTTCGCTAACCCAACCTACATTATTTTGATAATAATTATAAAGTTTCTTAATGCAAATGACAGTAACTCTACTGGGTTGCTTTTATTTTTTTGAGTAGTTCGGAGGCTGGTTCATAATCTTTATCCTGTTTACATTTTTCTAATTCGGTTTTGTTGAGTAATTTTCCTTCAAAGGCTTTTTTAAGGATGCTTTGACGAAAGGAGTTTGATTTTTCAAGGCTTTCTGTGATGGTTTGTTCAAGTTTATTGCATACGGATAGGCGAGTTTCTATTTCTTTAATTATTTGATGTTGTTCTTTTAAAGATGGTAATGGAATAATTTGAGAAAAAATATCATTGTTTCTAACAGCAGGATAAGAAGTTCCTCTTTGTAATTTACTTAAAGGCTCTAAAAAACCTTGATAAATTGTAATGAAAAATATATATTTTGGATTTAATAAATCTTTTTTTCCCCTTATTACTGTGAATCCAGATGATGCAATTTCACCATCGTATATAGGATTTAAAACTTGAGCAATATTTTTTAAATATGTTCTTACGGTTGAAAATAATATATCTCCAACTTGTACAATTTGCTGTGCTCTTGATGGAGCATCTTGCCAAGTGTATTCTTTATGACTAATAATTTTATTGGCTTTATTATCAATTCCTCCTATGTCTAAATAGAGTAAAGGTTTATTTAAAGCCATTTCTTTTCTTTTTATCTTTATTGCTCTTTCACAAACATCGCCTAGTTCAACTTTTTTAAACTCACCATCAAAAGCTTTTTTAAGCACTGCTTGCCGATAGATTTTTAATTGTTCTTGAGCAGTTTTCAGGTCAGCAATTCCCTTGTCTAAATCACTGAATAAGGTTTCTATTTTGGCAACAATGGCTCGTTGTTCTGGGAGGGAAGCTAATTTAAGCGGAATCTGTTTTAACTTGCCTTGTGTTAATTTTAAGCGAGTTGTCCCAGATACATAGTTCTTATAATTAAAACAATTTAAGTAGTATAATAGAAAATCGTTGTTAAACTTTGATTTTAATATATGAGCATGGTTATTTACCCAAGTTTTGCCAGATATTTTATATGCAACATCTTTACTGTGATCCAAAAATGGAGCTGCATCCTCACCAATTAAAATAAACTCACCATCAGTTAAATACTCATCTATATATCCTACCTGTCCAGTAGCTCCATAATACGGAAATAATTTTTCTTTAGAAATTCCACTTATTCTATTATTTCTTTCTCTTGAATTTATTGGCTTTCGTAAATTATCTAAAATTTTACAACCAATCTCAAGCTCGCATTCAACCCAATCATCTCTCATCACGCCGCCAACACCTCATTTAATTCATCAATAATTCCATTCATATCATCGCCAAACAACTGAAACATCTTACCCCGTCCACCTTGAGCATCAAAAGGCGTATAATCCAAATCATCAACCTCAATATGATAACTACTCACCACATGATCCTTTATCAACCTCAACCAATCCAACTGCTCAGAAGAAAAACGATTATGATCCCCAGAATGCTGCCTAAACACCCAATTCTGAAAATTCCTATCAACTACCTTATCATAAGACTTCAAATCCTTATCAATACCACAAACCAACCGAATCAAAGAAACCAAAGCCGTCAACTCATCCTTAGGAGCCTCAGACTGCACATCATCAATAGCAACATAAGCCTGCCACACATTATAAGGCATTAACAAAGGTCGCTCAAGCTTTAGCTTCTCAAAAACCTCCTTTATCATCTTAAAAGTAACATCCCTACGACTATTCGGCTGATTATAAAAAATACTCAAAGCCCTAATTTCATCCTTATTAACCTCCAAATACTCCGTAAAATCCTTCACAATCGCATTAGCCTTATCCAAAGAAGTTTTATCCCACTCAGACTTAATCACCTCATCAATATTAACACTATCAATAATTTGCTCATACTCCTTCCGCACATTCTCCAAATAATCATTCACCTTACCATTAAAACAACTCGCAGCCTCTGAAATCAACAGCTTTTTAGCCTCATCCCTAACCTGCTCAACCTTCTCAGGCGTTTTCTCATCCGAAGGAATAACTTTTAAAACCTCCTCCGATTTCCTATCTATCTCATCCGGATCAAAAGCAGAAATTAACTGTTTAGTCATTTGTTTAAGACTTTTACCACCAGTTTTAACTAACAAATTATCCTTTTCCTGCTCTGTAATTTGATTATCTAACCTAATCAACCTATTAGCCAACGACAAAAACAAATCCTCATCTTCAACGCCCACTGTAACAGCACCCAGCAAATCCTTTAACGGTACTGAATGCTTACGCTCCAAAGGCCGACTATCAGTTTTTTTCGACTTCATAGCCCCAACCGCATCAACCATCACAAAATGGGTTTTACTCCGTGCAGTTTTAGTCACAAGTTGCAAAGAATCCTCAGAAATAGTCCGAGTACCACGCCCTTTCATCTGCTCAAAATAATTAATACTTTTCACATCCCGCATAAACAACAAAACTTCCAAAGGCTTAACATCCGTTCCGGTAGCAATCATATCAACTGTCACCACAATCCGAGGCTCATAAGAATTCCGAAAACGATTCAACACCGATTTAGGGTCTTCATCAATTTTATAAGTCATCTTTTTACAAAACTCATTGCCCTCATCAAACTCTTCCCGAATAATATTAATAATATCATCAGCATGACTATCAGTTTTAGCAAATACCAAAGTTTTAGGCACTTCATATTCACCCTTTTCATCAATTCGATTAGGGAAAATCTCAATTTTTAAAGCTCGTTTATATTCCCGAATGATATTCCGAATCTGACTGAGATTAACCACCTTTTTATCCAAATCATTTTTAACATATTTAGTATCTTCATCCTCCTGTTGCCAACGCTTGGCACGAGTCAATTTATCTCGCCTATCAACATACCAACCCGCTTTAACAGTATCCCCCTGTTGTGAAATCCTCGTTTCAATAGTGTACACATCATAAGGCACATTAACCCCATCCGTTACCGATTCCTCATAAGTATACTGACCCACCACATTTTCATTAAAAAACCCAAAAGTGCGTTTATCTGGAGTCGCTGTTAAACCAATCAAAAAGGCATCAAAATAATCCAAAACCTGTTTCCACAGATTATAAATAGAACGATGGCACTCATCAATCACAATAAAATCAAACTGTTCAATAGGAACTTTGCCATTATATTCCACTGGAACAGCCTTTTTATTACCTTGCTGTTGCATCCAAGTATTTTCCGCCGGATTTTCCTGTTCAGCATTTTCATCCAAATCCTCACCTTTTAATATGGAATAAAGCCGTTGAATGGTGGAAATACAAACCTGACTATCAGAAGATATATAACTGGAAGCGAGCCTTTGAACATTATACAATTCAGTAAATTTACGATTATCATCAGTTGGTTGATAAGTCATAAATGCTTGTTCAGCCTGTTCACCAAGATTTTTAGTGTCAACCAAAAACAAAATCCGTTTTGCCCCAGCATATTTTAACAAACGATAAATAAAAGTAGCTGCCGTGAAAGTTTTACCAGCACCGGTCGCCATTTGGATTAAAGCACGGGGTCTGTTCTTTTTAAAGGATTTTTCCAGATTTTCGATAGCAACTATCTGAGCAGGTCTTAAACCAGTTTGGTCTAAATGAGGAATATCTAAAAACCGTTCCCTTAAACTTTTGGGACTTTTTAACCAATTGGCCAAAGTTGTTGGTTTATGAAAACTGAAAACAGCACGAGACCTAGCTTTATTATCCCTATAATCAGTAAATTTAGTCACCGTACCAGTGCTTTCATAAACAAAAGGCAGGGGATCGTTATCAAGGTATTTTAATTTTGCACTAGCATATTTAGCCGACTGCTCTTCAACAGCATTTAATTTATAGCCATCATCTGCTTTTTTTGCCTCAATGATGCCCACTGGTTTTTTGTCGACAAAAAGTACATAATCAGCCGGCCCAGCATTGGTTTGATATTCTCTAACCGCCACACCTTTATTGGCAGTTAAATCAATATCCTGTTTAGACTGAACGAGCCATTCGGCTGCAACCAGCATCTTATCAATATTATCACGAGCTATTTGTTCGGGAGTTTTATTCATGTTGTGTCCTAAAAAATAAGAGTTAATGGCATCCTTCAAAAGCGGTTGACAGTTGTTTCGGGAATGGAACAAAGTGGATTTCCCGAAATGATTGCTAGATATGGGTTTCGGGAAATCCGTTTCACTCCATTCCCGAAATAACTGTTCACTACTTTTGCGTTAATATGAAGGATGCTGAGTTAATTTAAATTTTTATCTCGTTTCCAACGTCCTTGTCTCATCATTATAGCAATTATTAATTATGAATGGTTAATTATTAATTAAATTTTACAAAAATATCAATTATTTATTTTGTATTACTATAATCTATTTAATCGGAAAATGCTATATACATTTTGAAACAAGGGAACCTTGTACTCCGAAATTCATATTATTTTATGTACGTTCCTTACTCAAATTATGAACCCAATTGGGGTTGTTTAATATACTGAAAGGATTGAATGTGAATAGCCACCGATGAAATAGGTGGAATATAAAAGCTTTCTGTAACCTCAGTTAAATAAGTATTATACTTATTTAGGAAAGATGTCTATTAAATTTGACAAAATAGAACTTAAGAATCATTGTTTAAAACGATAAATAATCATAATTTTTTGCCAGATTTTATTAGACAGCCCGGTTGTTAAATCTTCTAATTCATTAACTGCTGTTAAAACAATAGTATCATCAAAAGTTTGGGTATATAAAGATGCTACTTTGCTAACCAGAGATAACATTTCAGTACAATAGTCAAGATAACGAGTTAGCTCGAAAGCATTCATAGTTTGCTTAGGTGATGAAAAAGTACGTTGCTCGTAAGAAAAAGCTCGTTCTGGGTCTTTAGTTAATTGGTGCATATCGATCACATGAGCTAAAGCTCGAAGTTGATGAATAACAGCCATTGCCCTAGCTCGTTTTTTACGTACCTCAAAAGTTACTAAAAATAATAAACTTGCCCCAACTAATACAACTGTATTCATTCCTGCATCCAAAACCTGAAAAAAATCCGCAAATTCAATCTCATGGATAGCAGAAAAATCTACTGTTGAACTTATACCTAATAATAAAATTAAGATTAACATGACAATAACCATCCCTACCCCAACACGCAACATAATATGAGGTTTTTTAATCCATTCACAATGAACTTGTGATTCTTGAGCAATTGTATGTAATTCAACACAAACAAAGCTTAAACCAGATTTAGGGAAACGTTCACTTATACGTTTGTATAACAAATTGGTTGTATCAATAATTTTGTTTGCATCTAACTTATGAGTTGAACCTATGATTTTTTTCGTATCCAAATCATTGTTTAAACGGATAATATCATTATCATTTTGTTTCATTAAATATCTCCTTACTAAGTTCTACTGATTATATTGGCTTGTATTAATATGAAAACCATGAAATACTCATGGCAGGTTTGCTTTAATTAAAATAAAAATCCTTTAAAGTTATTAATAAAATTAAAAATAGTATAGCATTTCCCGATTAAATAGATAGGACTTAACGCATTGGCAAAATGTTCATTTTATGAATTTATTAAAATACAAATAGTTATAAAAAATCACATTCGCTGCGAGACATGGAGAGGCGAAGCCGAAGTCGAGTAGTCCGCGACTTGCGTGAGAGTTCTTAAATTTGAAGAAATAGTTAAGCGGGAGCGCATTTCTTGAAATTTTGAACAAGCTCACCGTTAAG
>JAUCGL010000204.1 GCA_030378105.1 Candidatus Halobeggiatoa sp. HSG11
TTTCTGCATACACTTCTTTTGAGTCCCTCCAAAATGAATTATTTAATATTTTAAAAAATATTGGTGATGAATACATTATTGAGTACACCTTATAAATGTTAAAATACTTTTGTGTATCTACATAGTTTTTCAGATAAAATTTTCGGCCAAAAGACCTGACAGGTTTTGGAAAAATGACAGGTCTGAGAAAAACTATAGGGTATTAAAAATAAGGGTAGTCCTCCAATATGTAGTGTTAAACCTGATTAGGTATTTGAAACTTAACATGTTTTTTGGAGTCATCACTACTTTTTGGAGGACTACCAAAATAAGAAACTTATGATTTTTTTGAGGAATATAGTATTTCTCAATTGAATAAACAATATAACGAAACCTTCAAAGTTTTCAAAACCTTGAAGGTTTTTAACTGTTTTTGTATTGTATTCAATCGGGAAACGCTATAATTACTTGATTTGGCTAGTTCAGAAATGAGACCAAAGTCCAATATAAGGACGCTACCAGCTCAGAAATGAGACGCATGAAAATGTTAATATAGTTTTTCAGATAAATAATTTCACTTAACAAACCACGAGGTTTCCAAAACCTCGCAGGTTTCACACGAATATATCTTAATTGTTGTTTCGGGAAATCCGCATTGCTCCATTCCCGAAATAAATATCAAATTGGCGAAGGTATTGACTTAAAGAAGCTTATTTTCAAGCTTATACTGCTTTAACTTACTAAAAATAGTAGCTTTACCAATTCCTAATAATTTTGCTGTTTGAGTAATATTACCCTCACAAAATTTAATAGCTGTAAAAATTATATCTTGTTCAATCTCCTTGAAAGAACGTAAATGATTATCTGAGATAACATCAACATGATTTTCTGCTAATTCAAGTGGTTGATTTGATTCAATAGACGGAGACGTATTCTTATCATCAATTTTAGTTTCTAACATCTCAGCAGTAATCACTTTTCCTTTATTTAATATCACTAAATTATGAACAATATTTCGTAATTCTCGCACATTACCCGGCCATTTGTAATCTAACAATATTTGTTCAGATTTAGGGCTAAAACTTTGAAAAGTTTTCTGTTCTTGTTTAGCAAATTTAAATAGAAAAAATTTAGCCAACAACAAAATATCCGACTCACGTTCACGCAGAGTTGGTAAATTTATCTCAATATGGTTAATACGAAAATACAGGTCTTCTCTAAATCGCCCAGCTTTAACTTCTTCTGACAAATTCCGATTACTCGCACAAATTAAACGAATATCCACCTGCTTTACCTCATCGCTACCAACTTGATGAAAGGTTTTCGTTTGGATAAAACGTAGCAACGTACTTTGTAAATTCAAAGGTATTTCGCCAATTTCATCCAAAAATAAAGTACCTCCATCAGCTCGCAATGCTGCCCCTTGCCGATCCTTAATCGCATTCGTAAAAGCCCCTCTAACATGACCAAATAATTGACTTTCCATCAAATCATTGGGAACAGTTGCACAATCAAATATTATAAATGGTTGATCCGCTCGATTACTTTCCTTGTGAATAGCTTCTGCACACAGTTCTTTACCAGTACCAGTTTCGCCAGAAATCAAAATGGATGCTTCACTATTTGATGTATTATCAATAGTTTGATAAATTTTCTGCATTGGCGTAGAAGCACCAATAAAATTATGATAAGATTTGCGGGATAAATATTCTTGTCCCCTATGTAGCTCTTCCACAGAAATAGAAAATCCCAAACTCACCCCAATTTGCTGTCCAAATTCCTGAAATAATTTAAGTTCATTTTCATTCCATACCCTAGCATGAGAACATTGGTGGATTCCAAACAACCATGGCTTGCCTATTTTGGGATAGATGACTTGGTTAAGCTGCGATTGAACGGCAAACTGTTCACCAATATCATAAGGTACTTTATGTTCATGCTCAGGCCCGAAAGCGATTGGGCCATTTTTAGATAAAGCATTTTGCATAATTTCAGCTATTGCCGGTTGCATTGGTATATTGGTATTTAAAATGTTGGCTCCCGGATACTCTGGCATAGTAGTCTCTATTGGCACACACCAGCTCGTTGCATTTGGATCACAAGGATATAAAAGCCAAGCTCGATCACATTTGAACACCGCCAATGCCACTTGCATAATCTTATCCATCATTTGAGTGATGTCCTGAGTTTCACTGATGGTCTTTCCCAAATTAGCCAAACTCTCCAAATGATAAACAGAGTCTTGTAATTGAGCATTTTTGGCTTCTAGTTGTTGACGTAAATTAGCGATAGTCAGATGTTTTTCTACACGAGCAACTACTTCTTCAGTTTGGAAAGGTTTGGTTATATAATCGACCGCACTCATTTCCAACCCTTTAACTTTATTAATAATGTCAGTTTTGGCAGTGAGAAAAATAATAGGCGTATTTTTTATCGCTTCATTTTGTTTTAAGCGACGACAAACTTCAAACCCATCCATGTCAGGCATTACAATATCCAACAGGATTAAATCTGGTTTATTATAATTGCTTAGTTTGAGAGCCATTTCCCCGTCTTCAGCCACCAATACTTCAAAACCAGCTTGGTACAAACAATTATTTAATACTCCTAGATTTTTTGATTCATCATCTACAATTAAAATTTTAGTAGTCATTTTTCATTTTTTCCTCAAGCCACTTAAGCAATTTTTTCAGTTGATAATTTTTCAAAAAAACTTGCATTTGAGTAACAAAAGGTTCTAATTCCACAGAATCACCCAAAATAGCAACTTGTTCTTCAAGTTTATTAACGTTACCCATTAAAGATAATCCATATAGTTTTTCTAATTCAGTGGTTGGAGGCAGCACTATATTTGAAGCATCATTTTTTATAATCATTTCTGGTATCTTATCTCCGTATACCCAAGTTAAATTTAAATGATGCTGTAATTGTTCAAGAAGTTTTTCAATTTTTATTGGTTTAGGCAAAAAAGCATTACTGCCAATGGTTAAACTCCTTTTTTTATCTTCTTCATACACACTGGCCGAAGCAGCGATAATTATCTTTTCCTTCAAAAGTGGAGATTGACGTAACTGGCGAATTAATTCAAAACCATCCATATCAGGCATAATTAAATCAGTGATAATAACATCTGGTTTCCACTTTATGGCAATTTCAATGCCAATACGTCCATTGTTAGCCGATTCAACCAAAAAACCCAATGGTGCAAGCATATCAATCAATACAACTCTATTATTCAAATTATCATCTACAACTAGTATTTTAGGCGGTTTTTCTTGTATTCCAATAATTGATTGTTGTACAATTGGAGTAACATTATAATCTACCACTGGTAAAGCCAATTCAAACCAAAATTGTGTACCAACATTGACCTGACTACTAACGTGTAATTGTCCACCCATCAATTCAACCAAATTCTTACTGATAGCTAATCCTAAACCAGTTCCTTCAGCTTGAAATTCCTGCTCACCGACTTGTTTAAACGGTTCAAAAATAGTCTCAAGGTTTTCAGGAAAGATACCAACCCCAGTATCCTGAATTAAAAAATGCAGCAAAGATTGCTTTTCCGATTCTCCATTTTTCACTGTTAACTTTTCACTTTTCACTTCCAAACTAACACTACCTTGCTTCGTGAACTTAACAGCATTAGTCAATAAATTCAGCAATATTTGCCGTAATCGCCGTTCATCACCACATACTCCATTTGGTAACTCATCCGCAAACTTCAAATGAAAATTAATATTCTCATGTTGTGTCCGAACTTTAATGAGTTCACCAATCTCGTTCAATAATGAAGGTAAACTAAAATCGGTCTCAAACAATTCTATTTTGCCAGATTCGACTTTAGCCAAATCAAGCACATCATTAATAAGAGATAACAGGTGATTACCACTTTGCTCAATGATATTTAAATCATGTTGTTGCTTAATAGTGATAGAGGTATCACGTTGTAAAATTTGGGCAAAACCTAAAATACTATTGAGAGGAGTCCGCAATTCATGGCTCATACTGGACAAAAAAGTGCTTTTAGCTTGGTTAGCAGTTTCAGCATCTTTTTTAGCTTGTTGCAATGCCATTTCAGTTTGTTTCTGTTCGGTAATGTCATTGATTAGTCCTTCAATTGCAAGCAATTTACCATTCTGATCAAATACACCTTGACCTTGTTCCCATACCCATTTTAATTGGCCAGTTTTAGTAATAATGCGATAGCTTAATTCAAATGGCTGTTTATTTTGTAAAGCTTGTTGTACAAATTGCCAAACCGATTCTTGATCGTTGCGATGAATAATATCGGCATAGTTGATTTCTGCACCGTTGGTGATAATCGTTGCTGAATAACCAGTTAGCCCAAGACAAGCATCACTGATAAATTCCATAGTCCAATCGGAATCATTACGACAACGATAAGCCATTCCGGGTAGATTGCTGACTAAAGTTCGCATTGCACGCTGACTTTCACGCAATTCAATGGTTCTTTTGCTAACTTGGGTTTCCAATTCACGGTTATGTGCCTTAATCGAATAGAGCCGCCAGCGATAGCCTCCCACACCAAATCCAATAAATAAAGCAAATATAAAACCCTGAAACCATATCGTTTGCCACCAAGGCGGAGTAACAACTACTTTCAGTTCAGCAATTTTTTCACTCCATAAACCATCGTTATTTGAACCTTGAATTTTTAAGGTATATTCGCCGGCAGCAAGTCCGGTGTAACGACTTTGGCGTATCTTGCCCGCCTCAAACCATTCATGATCAACCCCTTCTAGTTTATAGCGATATTGATTATGTTCAGCGTGACGATAATTGAGAGCAGCAGCCTCAAATTCAAAGAAATTATGTTGCCAATCTAACTGAATTTCTGTTGTCAGTTCAGGTGCTTTCCCAGTTTTTATCGGTTCACCACCTTGAGTCAGAGAAGTTAAAAAAACCGGTGGCTGATACAAATTATCTTTAATTTGTTCAGGACGAAATGTATTTATCCCAGTACGACCAAAAAACCACAAAGTTCCATCTTTTGCTCGCATGGCTGAGTAAGTAGTAGCAAGTCCTAAAACAATACCATCATCTATTGTGTACACCCTATATTTACCTGAATCAGGTTCAAATCGAACCAATGTACCGGCACCGTAACCGGCTATCCACAAATGACCTTGATTGTCTTCAATAGCTTGACTTGCGGAGCTTAAGGGAAATAAGCCGTTTTGTTGATTTAGTCTTTTGAATTTCTCTGTTTTTGGGTCAAATTGATCAAGCCCCTTATCTGTCATCATCCAATAGCGATCAGCAGAATCTTTATATACGTGATATACCATGTTACTACTGATCGTATCCAAATCAGTCGGGATATGCTTATATTTTGCGACCACCTTTTCGGTTCTTGGATCAAACTTATCCACTCCACTTCCTCTTGTACATAACCATACTATGCCAGTATTATCTTGATATATATAAGTTATTTGAGTATTAGATACAGTTTCAGTAGGATTGACAGAGGATGGAGTTAAATAGGTAATTTTTCCATCTGACTTATTGAATTTGAGCAAACCTGAACCCCAAGTTCCCCACCAAATAACATCGGGATTGGTGCTGTCTTCAACCGGCCCACTGGGCCAATTTGATGCAAGATACGTTTGTTTTACCTTGCCGGTTTTTTTATCGAACAGGACAATTTTGTTGCTGGTTGTCACCCATAAATTTCCGTCCTTATCCTCAATAACCGATTGTCCGTAAGATTCTGGCAGACTATCTGAGTCATTTGGATCGTGACGATAATGGGTAAATATTCCGGTCTCCCGGTCAAAGCGATCCAGTCCGTCCTCAGCAACCGCAATCCATATCATTCCTTCTCGATCTTCGATACTATGACCATAATAGGAACCTTTGCCTAATGAATTGGAATTCTTAGGATTATGCACATAAGCTTGAAATTTAACAGATTCTGGATCGACTCGGTGCAACACACCTCCATAACCGGATAACCATACCACCCCCAACGCATCTTGATGTACATTGGTCAGATAATTGCCGCTGATACTGTCGGAATTATCAGGGGCATAGCGATAATGAGTGAAAATCTCAGTTTTTTTGTCAAAAAGATTAAGTCCACCATCAACAGTAGTCAGCCACAATATATCGTTCATATCCACCATGATTGAAGTAACTTGGTCACTGCTCAGACTGTTCTCATTATTTGGGTCATGACGATAATGGGTGAACCGCCCTTTTGCCAGACGATTAAGACTATTTTCGGTTCCAACCCAGAGTATGCCTTCGCGGTCTTGAGAAATAGTTTTTATATAACTCCCATGGAGACTGTCTGGGTCATTGTTATCTGTTTCATATCGTTCCAATACTGTTTTGCTGCGAGGGTCAAATTTGTGCAGACCGTTGGCAGTTCCAACCCATAAAAACTGCTCCGCATCCAAATAGAGATTCCAAATATCATTGCTGATAAATGACTCTTGATACCGAGTAAAAGTCTGGCTTGCTCTGTCAAATTTATTCAGCCCGTTTCCGGTACCTATCCAAATCATATTGTCGGCATCTTCCACAATAGCTTGTAGTCTTGTAGTAGCAATATTGTCACTGCTGATGCTGGTTGAATCATCCGGGTCATGGAGATAGGTGGTAAAAATATCAGTGCTTTTATCATATACACTGAGTCCGCTTGCAGAACCTATCCAGAGCAATCCCCGGCTATCTTCATAGATAACTCCTACACCATTTCCAGCAATCGAACCGGGACCGGGGGTATAATGTTTAAAACTGTAACCATCAAACTTATACAAACCATCATCGCCACCGATCCAGAAAAAACCATCTTTATCTTGGATAAATGTATTGATGATAGTATCGACTTCTATCTTGTCAAATTGGATGACATCAGAATATTTGGAAGCAGCTGCTTGTGCTGATATAATGATGCTTATGAAAATGTTTAATAAAATTAATTTAAGTGATTTTTTCATTATATTTTTCTCTATTTTAATTTAAGACTTTCATAATCAATTATACTTGAATAATTGACATTTTACATCTTAAGTAATCCCTACACGCTGCGAGACATGGAGAGGCAAAAATCAAAGTTGAGTAGTTTGTGACTTGTATGAAGTTTAAAAATATAAAGAAATAGTTAAGCGGAGTTGCTGTTATGTGCGGAGTCGCCCGATGAGATCAGACGTATCGGGGAAATTATAATCCGTCTTGCTAAGGAGTGATTAGTTCTTAGGGGCATGGATTCTCCGTGAAATCATGAAACCTTGGCAAGACTTCCAAATTTATGTATTTTTTATATCATAATGGTCGGTTACGCTTTGCTCCACCGACCCTACAAAACTGAAAAAATTAAATTTGGAGAAAGGTATTTCTTAAAGGTTTCCTCAAATTATTTAATTAGCTCTCTGATAGCTACCAAACAAAAGTTTATGAACTTCAGAATTTTCAAGTATCTATTTCAACTCATTTTTTATACATTATACACCTTCAATCTAGAATTAGGTTTTATGGCTATTCATATTTCACCTCTTTGAAGCTAACAATTAATTCATAAACCCTGAAAGGGTTGAATTTGAATAGCCACCGATGAAATCGGTGGAATAGACATTATACCGATTTAAATATACAATACAAAATCACCATAATTCAATGTGATACATTTTATGACAAATTTTGATGATTTATCGAAAAAACCAAGCAGATTTTTATCTTTAACCAGTTTGACGGT
>JAUCGL010000205.1 GCA_030378105.1 Candidatus Halobeggiatoa sp. HSG11
TGGATACTAAAGGTGAAATTGAGTGGCAGCAAGTTTTAGAAGAGATTTTTGCTGGATTTAATTTTCATCATAATTATATGATTGGTAAGTATAAAGTTGATTTCTTTGTTAAGGAGTTGAATCTTGTTCTTGAGTGCAATGGTTATGAAAATCATGCTTTTTATGATCAGCAATTGGAAGCAGAAAGGGAGAAATTTATTAATAAAGGCCATCGGGTAGTACGTTTTCATCATTTGGTTGGTTTGAAAACTTTGGTTAATGGAATTTTACATGCTCAGGTTGGGGATGTGGTTAAGTTGTATGATGTTGTTGATTCTTGTAATGTTCAATCTTTAAGGTAATTTGTATTAATGATGGATGTTAGTTGACTATGATAAGAAATTGGTTGATAATCATATTTTTTACACAGGTATTTAATTATGGAAAAAAGACAAGCTATACATTATGGTCAAGTGGAAATTATTCCCGGGATTAAGTGTGATGGTTATGTGCTTAGTGATGGGACTGCATGTTTGAGTGAACGTGGGACTGCTGACTTGTTGGGGATGAAACAAGCACCTTTTCAACGCGTGACACCTAACTGGCCTCCAAAAACACTTAAACCGTTTGTTGACAAGGGATTGATCGTGACACCTAAACAGGTAAAAGTGATAGCTAAAGGTAGCCCTCATAAAGGACGAGATATTATTGTTTATAACACTTTATTTATTGAATCATTTATTCGTGCTTATGCCTTGGCATTGGCAAATGATGTTCTTCGTTCAAACCAAATACATGTTGGTAAAAGATGTTCCATTTTAGCTTGTGCTTTGATTAGAACAGCTTTAGATGTAGCCATAAAAGAAGCCTGTGGAATATCTGCCAACTTCCAAAAAACTGCTCAAAAGAGTTATACAGATATTGTTGAGTTAATGAGAAAATCTGGTTTGAAATGTTCGGTGAGTGATGAAGTTGCTATTAAAACTGATATTACTGATTTCCTTGATATTCCTTTGAGTACGTTGAATAGTTTTCTGGGTAAACGGCGTAATGAAATTGAGCCAATTCGGTTAGACCGTGAAACAATTCGGGCTATGGGTTCAAAGGCTTCTCGGATGAATGGATATTCGGTGCAGGATGTGGGAACAATTGCTTTGGGGATGGATTCGGTGATTGGGATTGGCTTGAAGGAGCAGATGTTTGGCAGTCTAAGTTCTTTGGCTAAATTGGATACTAAAGGTGAAATTGAGTGGCAGCAAGTTTTAGAAGAGATTTTTGCTGGATTTAATTTTCATCATAATTATATGATTGGTAAGTATAAAGTTGATTTTTTCGTTAAGGAGTTGAATCTTGTGCTTGAGTGCAATGGTTATGAAAATCATGCTTTTTATGATCAGCAATTGGAAGCAGAAAGGGAGAAATTTATTAATAAAGGCCATCGGGTAGTACGTTTTCATCATTTAGTTGGTTTGAAAACTTTGGTTAATGGAATTTTACATGCTCAGGTTGGGGATGTGGTTAAGTTGTATGATGTTGTTGATTTTTGTAATGTTCAATCTTTAAGGTAATTTGTATTAATGATGGATGTTAGTTGACTGTGATAAGAAATTGGTTGATAATCATATTTTTTACACAGGTATTTAATTATGGAAAAAAGACAAGCTGTACATTATGGTCAAGTGGAGATTATTCCCGGGATTAAGTGCGACGTTTATGTACTTAATGATGATACTCCAGTTATGAGTGAGCGTGGTTTAGCCAAGTTATTAGAAATAAGACATAGTACATTACAGAGCATGGCCGAAACCAACCTTTCAAAACCGCTTAAACCATTCATTGATAAGGATTTTAGCATGGCCACTACTCAAGTAGAAGTTAGTGCTAAAAATAGTCCTTATCAAGGTCGAAAAATTGTTGTTTATAGTAGTACAGTTGTATCAACAATAATACGTGCATATGCTATGGCGATTGGAAATAATACTCTCCAAAAGAACCAAATGCACATTGGGCGAAAATGTGTGCTTTTACTAGCTGCTCTTGCTGATACTGCATTGTATGCGGTTATGAAAGAGGCTTGTGGTTTACCAGTTAACCTCCAAAAAACTGCTCAAAAGAGTTATACAGATATTGTTGAGTTAATGAGAAAATCTGGTTTGAAATGTTCGGTGGGTGATGAGGTTGCTATTAAAACTGATATTACTGATTTTCTTGATATTCCCTTGAGTACATTGAATAGTTTTCTGGGTAAACGGCGTAATGAAATTGAGCCGATTCGATTGGATCGTGAAACAATTCGGGCTATGGGTTCTAAGGCTTCTCGGATGAATGGGTATTCGGTGCAGGATGTTGGAACGATTGCTTTGGGGATGGATTCAGTGATTGGGATTGGTTTGAAAGAGCAGATGTTTGGCAGTCTAAGTTCTTTGGCTAAGTTGGATACTAAAGGTGAAATGGAGTGGCAGCAGGTTTTAGAAGAGATTTTTGCTGGATTTAATTTTTATCATAATTATATGATTGGTAAGTATAAAGTTGATTTCTTTGTTAAGGAATTGAATCTTGTTCTTGAGTGCAATGGTTATGAAAATCATGCTTTTTATGATCAGCAATTGGAAGCAGAAAGGGAGAAATTTATTAATAAAGGCCATCGGGTAGTACGTTTTCATCATTTGGTTGGTTTGAAAACTTTGGTTAATGGAATTTTACATGCTCAGGTTGGGGATGTGGTTAAGTTGTATGATGTTGTTGATTTTTGTAATGTTCAATCTTTAAGGTAATTTGTATTAATGATGGATGTTAGTTGACTGTGATAAGAAATTGGTTGATAATCATATTTTTTACACAGGTATTTAATTATGGAAGAAAGACAAGCTATACATTATGGTCAAGTGGAGATTATTCCCGGGATTAAGTGCGACGTTTATGTACTTAATGATGATACTCCCGTTATGAGTGAGCGTGGTTTAGCTAAGTTATTAGAAATGAGACATAGGGCATTACAGAGCGTGGCTACTACTGGCCTTCCAAAAACAGTTAAACCATTCATTGATAAGGATTTTAGCGTGGCTACTACTTTGGTTAAAGTCAGTGCTAAAAATAGTCCTCATCAAGGTAGAGACATTGTCGTTTATAGTAGTACAGTTGTATCAACAATAATACGTGCATATGCTATGGCGATTGGGAATAATGCTCTCCAAAAGAACCAAATGCACATTGGGCGAAAATGTGTGCTTTTGCAAGCTGCTCTTACCGATACTGCGTTATATGCGGTTATGAAAGAGGCTTGCGGCTTACCAGTTAACCTCCAAAAAACTGCTCAAAAGAGTTATACAGATATTGTTGAGTTAATGAAAAAATCTGGTTTGCAATGTTCGGTGAGTGATGAGGTTGCTATTAAAACTGATATTACTGATTTTCTTGATATTCCTTTGAGTACGTTGAATAGTTTTCTGGGTAAACGGCGTAATGAAATTGAGCCAATTCGGTTAGACCGTGCAACAATTCGGGCTATGGGTTCAAAGGCTTCTCGGATGAATGGGTATTCGGTGCATGATGTTGGAACGATTGCTTTGGGGATGGATTCGGTGATTGGGATTGGTTTGAAGGAGCAGATGTTTGGCAGTCTAAGTTCTTTGGCTAAGTTGGATACTAAAGGTGAAATTGAGTGGCAGCAGGTTTTAGAAGAGATTTTTGCTGGATTTAATTTTCATCATAATTATATGATTGGTAAGTATAAAGTTGATTTCTTTGTTAAGGAGTTGAATCTTGTGCTTGAGTGCAATGGTTATGAAAATCATGCTTTTTATGATCAGCAATTGGAAGCAGAAAGGGAGAAATTTATTAATAAAGGCCATCGGGTAGTACGTTTTCATCATTTAGTTGGTTTGAAAACTTTGGTTAATGGAATTTTACATGCTCAGGTTGGGGATGTGGTTAAGTTGTATGATGTTGAGCATTATAGTCAAAATATTTATAACATTTGATGTAACTTGATATGTTATTTATTTGTATTTATAATAGTTATATCATGAGGATTTCGCACCAGTTTTCATTTCTGGTAGGTGGGTGCGAGACGTTGGCTGATTGGTTTGGCTGATGGTAGGAGGAGTGCTATTCAAGATGCCAGCTTGGGATAGTTAACCATATAGGTGGATTGGTATATTGACTGAATCCATCGTTTTTTAATGTCGAAATTAAGGAGATAAACTAATGAATCGACAACTTAAATGTACTTCTGTTGGACAGGATAGTGCAAATTTTAAACAAGGTCAAGTTGAGTGTAAAAATCTTACTTGGTGGCGTGTTGTTTTTGTTGTGGGTTTGATGTTAAGCAATCAAGTATTTTCTGAAACTTGTGTTATAGATGAATCCGCTTTATCTACGTCAAGCTCAATTCACTATGTTCTGTATGCTCATCATCCATCAGGATCAATAGGTAGTAGTAGTAATACTATCAGTTTAAAGGCATTTACTTTAGATGATGGGGACAACTTGCTAAAAGAATGTATTATCGGTAATTATACAAATCAACCTGATAAATACGAAATGTATTATTCATCAGAAAATAAGCCAATTAATGGACATGATCGATATGCTATTTATGCTGATACCTCATATCAAAATTTTAACGAATGGAGTATGTATGCTTCTAATGGAAAATATTCTTTATCTAATTCTATTAGTGAAGACATAAGCTCAGACAAATGTTGGAAAATGGCAAGTAATTACTCTGCTGCTAATTTAAATAGAGACAATAATTTTTGGACTTATTTTTGTCCTAAACAGGGTTTGTTAGATTATATAGATAGGACTATTATAGAAGAAACATCAAGTTGTAGCTCAACGAAATATACTCAAACAGATATTGATAATGCAATAACTCAAGGTAAACAAATTTGTATTAACAGTCCATCTTCATGTGGTATAGAAACAGAAGGAAGTACTGTTGAAGCTGGGACAATCAGTGCTAATTTAGATATTTATATGCCTTCATTAAATTATGAGACATTACTTGATACACAAAATATTTGGGCTGATTTTAAGTATTCAGGGACAAATCCAGAAGGAAAACATACTTGGGAATTGGAAGATTATGGTGTTAATCAATAGCCGGGACACTGCCATTAAATTAAGAGAATAAGTTTTTTGGAGTCCAAAGCGTTAGCTTTGTTAATATTTTAGGTAGTCCTCCAATATGTAGTGTTAAACCTGCTTAGGTATTTGAGACTTAACATGTTTTTTGGAGTTATCACTACTTTTTGGAGGACTACCATATTTTATTTATAAGGTGATAATATCAAAGCTTTGCTTTGGACTCCAATAAATTTTCCTTAACTTAAGTAGCCATGTAAGTCTGATTAAGCAAAACGTAATCGGACAAAACATCATCAAAATTGTATTATGGAAAATGTCGGGTTACGTTATTTTGCTTTGCTCAATAATCTAACCCGACCTACTCGGCTTGTTTCGCTGAAAAATTGATTAGTTCACGGAATATGGACATTCCGTTCGTATAAAAAATCTCTGCGAAACTCTTCCTTTACTTCCTTATACCCTCCACAGCCAAAAACAATTCAACTTCCTTAGATTTAGGCCCTAAATTCCTCTTAATATCATAATCAGCCAAAGCCAATCTTGTCGTACCCTCAAAGCCAATTCGATAACCACCCCATGGATCAGCACCTTCACCAATAAATTTAACATCAATTGCAATATTTCTTGTCACTCCATGTAGAGTGAAATCACCTTTTAATACTCCATTGCCATTTGCGGTTGGTTCAAATGCAGTGCTGATAAATTTGGCTTGTGGATGTTGTTTAACTTCCAAAAAACCTTCACCACGCAAATGTTTATCTCGTTCAGCATGATTGCTATCAATACTAGTTGTGTTAATAGTAACAGCAACTTTGGAGGCTTTTGGGTTGGTTGGATCATAGCTAAAAGTCCCTTCAAAATCATTGAAACGTCCCAATAGCCAACTATAACCAAGATGCAGAATTTTAAACTGGATGGTAGCGTGCATACCTTCTTTATCAATAATATAATCAGCAGCCATAGTGTTAGTTGCTACGATGCTCAGAGATAGAATTAAATAACGGATAATTTTCATAGGTTTTCCTTATGGTTTTAACATACGAATCAACGTATTGTCTTTGTTAATAAAATGATGTTTTAATGCTGCTATTCCATGTAATAAAAATACAATAACTAATATATGAGTAGAAATTTCATGAATTTCCCCAACAATATCTGCTTTATTTTCAGATAATTCCATAACAGCCGGTAACTCAAATAAGCCAAAAATTTCAATGCCAACGTTTTTAGCAGTAGAAATAAAATAACCGCTTATACAGATAATAAACAATAAGATATAAAATATAATATGGACTAATTTAGCTATCTTAACTTCCCAAAGTTGACTATTTGCTACCGGTACCAAAGTTGGATTGCTTAATTTCCAACCAACCCTTATAAGCAGTAATGCAAATACTAGAATTCCAATGCTTTTATGCCACCAAGGTGCAGCGTGATACCATTGGTCGTAGTAATCTAAATCAACCATATATTCGCCAAGAAAAAACAAGCCAATAATTATAATTGCCATCACCCAATGCAACAAAATAGTTATTATTCCATAACTAGCTTGAGTATTTTTAATGTTCATTTCCAACGCAACACTGCTGTAGCAACTCGTTTTCCCAAATGTTCGGCAGTTTTTTTATCACTTTCTGGCGGAACTACATCCGGGCCTTGATCAGCATTAGATTGGGCCATCGCTCCTAAATAAGAACCACAGCGATTTAAATCTTCTGGACTGCCATGCGTGGAATTATTGCCCGGTGGCAAGCCTAAACTAACCCAAACCATACCATGTTGAGCGGCAAACACTGACAATTGAACCAAGGTGTTTAATTTATCTCCAGATTGACTGGCAGAATTGGTGAAACCAGCAGCAATTTTATCTTGCCATTTAAGTTCAAACCAAGCTTTGGAACTGGCATCCATAAACTGTTTAAATTGTGCGGATACACTGCCCATATAAGTTGGGGAGCCAAAAATAATTCCATCAGCTTGATTCAATATATCCCAATCAATTTCATCAACCGACATGAGTTTGACCTCTGCACCTTCAACTGATTGTACTCCTTTGGCTACGGATTCTGCTTGTACTTTGGTATGCCCAAAGCCAGAATGATAAACGATAACAACCATTGTATTCTCCTATTTAAGGGGGGAGTTCAAACTTTAATTTGACTAATTTGCACTCTATTTATACAAAAAATCTGAATGTAAAAAATAATGTTATTTGCTATAATAACAAAGATTCAGAAAAAATATAGTGAAAAATTTACAACAAAACATTCAAAAAAATCGAATATGAAACCAAAATTTGATCTTGATGCAATTATTATTTTAGATGCCATTGATAAACACGGAAGTTTTGCGGCGGCTGCTGAAGCTTTGTATCGAGTTCCATCATCAATCACCTATGCAGTGCAAAAATTGGAACGCTGTATGGGTATGTCTTTATTTGATCGCAAAAAATATCGGCCAACTTTAACTATGTAGATACACAAAAGTATTTTAACAAAAAATATGATATACTATAATCAGATAAAATTTCAAACCATCCACTACAAGAGAACATAAAAACATGTTATTTGTCAATCCATTAACAGACTCAGAAA
>JAUCGL010000206.1 GCA_030378105.1 Candidatus Halobeggiatoa sp. HSG11
GGGAACGCACTGCTTAAGAAGCTCCGCTTCGTGCGTTAACAATGATATATTTTATCCCAATTCAAAGCAGAGCTATAAACGGCATTGTGTTCCCAAACAGGAGTTTGGGAACAATAATAAGTTATAAGTATATGATTTTAACAAAATTCATACTTTATTACGTTTGTCAATGCGTAAGTCCTAAGATTTTAATTAATTCTACTTTGTCACCTAACCCATCCAATAAACTTACGGAACTGATTTTCTTTAATTCTTTGAGCGGAATCAATACTAGATTGACGTTTTCTTATGACGAACATCCATCTGTCGCATAACCTCATCTGTGGTTACATCACGTCTGGGCAAAAAATGATTCAGCAAAATGCAAATGTCTGAGCAGTAATGGTTTTTCCACTTCATGTTTTTGACGTTCTTCCAACAAGCATGACCATCAAACTCAATGCCATATACATATAGTAACATTCCTATATTTCCACACCATTAAAATTATTTATATCATAAAAAACAAAACCTATTGTTTTGATAAGTGAATCAAATTTATAATGTTTTGCTATGTCATATAAATTTTCGGATGAATAATTTGCACTTTGATATATGTCGTTTTTTCAGTCATAATAATTTGTTAAATTAGCCATACTTAATAATATTATATATATTTTTCAAACTGTTAAATTTGACAAAGTAGAATTAAGAATCATCATCAGTTTTTCTAACAAATTTATGAATCTCACGTTGTTGTTTCTTGGTTGGCCGACCGGCACCACGAGGACGTAATGCAGCAGCTTGACGATATAATTCTGTGTTTTGCTCTCGTTTGGCAATACTTTCTGTAGTTTCTTCATATAATAATACAGCTTCTTTCGCTGGCCGACGCTGATCAGATAAACCTCGTACAATAACTGTGCGTTCATGATGACCATTACGGACATTTAATTCATCTTCAATATGTACTTCTTTGGCTGCTTTAGTACGTTGTGAATTCAAATGTACTTTACCACCATTGATCGCACTGGTTGCTAAACTACGAGTTTTAAAAAAACGAGCAGCCCATAACCATTTATCCAGTCTTATTTTTTGCATATTTTTTAAAAACAACGTTAATTTTCACTTAAGTGTGATAATATATTACCTAACCAATTTTTCGGTTTATAACAAAATTAAAGGAATAGTATGGCCAAAGAAGAAAGTATTGAAATGGAAGGAGTCGTAACTGAAACCTTACCAAACACTATGTTTCGTGTTAAATTAGAAAATGATCACATTGTAACTGCCCATATTTCTGGACGTATGCGTAAACATTATATTCGTATTTTAACCGGCGATAAGGTAACAGTACAATTGACACCTTATGATTTAAATAAAGGTAGAATAACATATCGTTCCCGACATTAAACACCGCATATTTTAAGATATTTCTGCCAATAATCCCCTACTGGCTGTTTCTACCAAGTTAAATACATATTCAAATCCTTCTTTTCCCACATAAGGATCGGGGACCTCTTGCACATTTAATTCAGAAGCAAAACTAAGGAATAAATGAATTTTGTGTTTATTTTCTGAAGTGCATAAAGAATGTAAAATTTGTAAATTGCCTCGATCCATTGCCAATATGTAATCAAATTCAACCAAATCAGCAGCGATAACTTGGCGAGCAACTAATTGGCTTATGTCAATTCCATGCTGCAAGGCAGTTGCTTGAGAGCGTAAATCTGGAGCTTTACCTATATTATAGTTATGGGTACCGGCCGAATCAACATATATTTGTTCACTTAACCCTTCTTGTTGGACTTGGTTGGTAAACACACCTTCAGCAGTTGGTGAACGACAAATATTACCCATACAAACGAACAGTACTTTAATCATTTTATTTGCTCAATCTCTTCCAAATTTAAATGACGAGCCTCATCTGCTAACATCACAGGAATCCCTTCACGAATTGGGTATGCCAATTGAGAACCTCTACAAAGTAACTCCTGCTTGTCTTTATCATAAACTAATGGCCCTTTTGTTATTGGGCAAACTAATATATCAAGTAATTTTTTATCCATTTTAACCTTAAAAGTGCGTTTAACTTAAAACCAATAACTAAACCTACTAGGTTTTCAAAACCTAGTAGGTTTGATTCAACAAAATTTTTAAAATATTAAGTTTATTCTATAACAGGCTCAATTTCCAAAGTCATTAAAACTTCTTTAGAATCAAGCTCTGTAGTATACTCTAAATTAGCACCATTCAGTGCAATTTTACGTTCAACAGCTCCATCTATAGGATTTTCTTGCATATTAAATCTTGGATGTAGCTTATATGTTTGGCCAGCATAAACAGCCTTAAATCCACCATCTGGTTGTAAATCAATTACTTCAAGTCCGGGAAAATCTTGTTTAGCTTGTTTAATAAATTGATCTGGTTCTGGAATGGTAGGTCTTATTTGCTGTGCAGAACCATCTGAATATACAACCCAACCTTCTTCAGTTCCATCTTCTTTAGCAATGAAATTGACTCCGGGTTGTAAATCTGCATTTGGTGGTGCAACTACAAATGGCTCAAACATACCCACAACATTCCGTTCTGGCAATTGGAAAAAATTATCTCCTTGCTCACCAAAACGTATTTTATTATCATTCAGTAATTCTTGTGGATTTTTAGATGTGGGAATCAAAGGAATTTTTCTACCGTTAGGAGAAGTTACTTCATAAAATCCCCCATTATCCATTCCCAAACCAGCATTATCTGGATTGGCCTGCTGCATTTCATCTAACAAAGGTATAAAAGCCAAACCAACTCCTTCGTATCCATCCGAGCCAAATACTTCTAAAACACCCGATTCATTCTGATTGAAATGAAATTCTGGTAATTGAGCTTCAGCCAAACCATTATCAAGCTCATTTAACATACTTTCACCGAATCCACCTATAGCAAAACCTTTATTAAAATCCTGCATTCCCGGAATAGGTAAATTATCACTATCTGCCATTTCAGGCAAAACTAATGGGGTATTTTCTGGAGGCATAATTCCTCCGGTTGCTTGATTAATGCTCCATCCTTCGGGAATTAAATCCATCATTTCCGCCGGAACAATTTTTTCAATATTAACATTAACCAACATTCTGGCTTTATGTTTATCTGAAAGTTGTTGAAAACTATCTCTATCAAGATGTTTAAAATGTTCGGCAGTTAGAGCATGGATAACTTCATTTGACAATGGTTCTAAACGTTCAGTATCAAAACCAGCAACAACTTCAGGAGCAACATTATCAATATGTTCGGAAGTGAAACCAGTAATTGCTTCTGGACTTATATAAGGAATCTGTTCCTTCGTGGCACCTTCCATAGCATTTCCAGACATATTAGCAATATGATCAGCAGTTAAACCTGACATAGCTGCTAGTGGAGTTCTGGCAACATGTTCAGCAGTTAAGCCGGCCATAGAACTTGGTTGGCTATTTTTAATGTGGCCCAAAAGCAAACCATCCATTGCTTCCACCGGCATATTGCCTAAATGTTCT
Source organism: Candidatus Halobeggiatoa sp. HSG11 (assembly GCA_030378105.1). Classification (GTDB taxonomy): domain Bacteria; phylum Pseudomonadota; class Gammaproteobacteria; order Beggiatoales; family Beggiatoaceae; genus DRQV01. The sequence goes on from JAUCGL010000206.1 coordinate 3,507, forward strand.
TTAGTTATAGTTACTACTTCTGCTGAAGGTAGATTGTCCATATGTTCCTTCGTCATTCCACCCATTGATTCTGGAGTCATATTAGATATATGTTCTTTGGTAACACCTTTCATTGCTGTTGGAGGTAATTTGCTAACATGTTCTTTGGTTATACCAGCCATTGCTTCATGAGGTAAGTTGGCTACGTGGTCTTTATCCATGCCAGCCATTGCTTCATGAGGTAAGTTGGCTACGTGGTCTTTATCCATACCAGCCATTGCTGATGGAGGTAATTGCCCCACATGTTCTTTAGTCATACTGCCTACATCTTTAGGAGCAAAGTTAGCAATCTGGTCAGGAGTTAATTTACTGAAATCTGGTGGTAATTTGTCAGTTCCGTCTGAAGGTGGCAACTTGTCAGTTCCGTCTGAAGGTGGCAGCTTGTCAGTTCCGTCTGAAGGTGGCAACTTGTCAGTTCCGTCTGAAGGCGGTAATTTGTCAGTTCCATCTGGAGGTGGTAATTTATCAGTTTCACCTGCTGGAGGCAATTTATCTGTTTCACCTGCTGGAGGCAATTTATCTGTTTCACCTGCTGGAGGCAATTTATCCGTTTCACCTGCTGGAGGCAATTTATCCGTTTCACCTGCTGGAGGCAATTTATCTGTTTCACCTGCTGGTGGTAATTTATCTGTTTCACCTGCTGGTGGTAATTTATCTGTTTCACCTGCTGGTGGCAATTTATCTGTTTCACCTGCTGGAGGCAATTTATCCGTTTCACCTGCTGGAGGCAATTTATCATTTGGGGGAGGAGTTTCTCCAACACTTAAAGCACTATAGCTCATTAACGCCATAGTTATTGCAACAGCAAGAAGTTTATTTTTCATAATTTAAGTACCTTAAATATTGAATAAATGTTTAATAAGTTTGATAACCGCATAAATCTCTTAATCAAACCTGACAAGTTTTCAAAACCAATCAGATTAAGTTTTACAATAGATCAAACATTAGCAAATACTCCAATTGAAAAATCATCAACTGGATAAATAGTTTGCTGGGCATATTGTTGTAAAATTTTTTTTGTATTTAATTTCACAAAATTATCAGTTACATCTTTAAATTTAAGCAAATCATTAGCAACTTGTTGGAGTGGAATTTTATGTTGTTGGTGAAAATCTATACATTGACAAGCTCCATCTGAAGTTATTGCGATGTATTCAAATTTTTTTAGCGGGAAACGAAAAACTAATTGAGTTTGAAAAGGTTTAAGCTCTGATTTACCATGTATAGAATCTTTCAATATTAATGGATTTGGTTCATAAGTAGCATATTCTAACAAACGTTCTCTATTATTCCAATAAGTCAAATAATAAGGAGCATTATGAATAAACTCGATCTCAATGGTGTTGATTTTACCATTATGTTCCTTTGTCAGTAGACAGCCATCTCCATAAACATATACTACAATATTATCCTGCTCCAAAAATGCTAACATAACAGTTGCATCCAAAACTTCTTCCGGCAGTTTAAGTTTAGCAACTACTTTTAAAGTAGTATTAATTAATAAATGGCCAAATTCCAAATAATTTAAAGGCCATTTTTCAGAATTTTCAAGTATTTGTTTGGTAGTTAAGGCTAAAATCTGAGCTCCTACATCAGTGCTATTAGAAGAAGAACAACCATCGCTTAGTACAATAAATGGAGTAGGAATGGCTCCTTGGATAATATAATCTTCGCAGACGGTATGAGTAGAGCCTATGGTATAATAATGGTCATAATGTAACATATTGTTCTTCTCAGTTCTGAACTATTTAATAATTATTAGGACTAATTTATACTTAAATTATAGACATTTCTAAAATTTATAAAAATTGCATACCTAACATGTAAATTACTTAATTCTTAATTCCAATTGAGCATTCATATTGCGTAATCTATTAGCCATTACCTGCATAACTTCAAGAGCAAAATTGGGAGTATGTTGAATTAAAAAAGTGAAATGACGACGACTGATAGGAACAACTTTACAATCAGTTTTAGGAATGGCAGTAGCACTACGAGGACTGGTATCTATTAATGCCATCTCGCCTAAAATATCCCCGGCTTTAACAGTGTCAATTATATTACCAGATACTAAAACATCTACTTCTCCTTCTATAATTGCATACATGACTTTACCTAAGTCTCCTTCTTGGAAAATCACTTGACCGGCCGAAAATGATACAAAGTCTTGTGAGTTAGAAAAAAGGTTTTTAGTTGCCGTAGTCATTTATATTACTCGCATGGAAAAATCTATTGCTTGAATATTTTTGGTTATTGTACCAACAGAGATAAAATCTACCCCAGTTTTAGCAATAGCATAGATATTTTTCAGTGTTATACCACCGGATGCTTCTAATTCTACTTGTCCTTGTACTATATTCACCGCTTCATTCAGTTTCGATAAAGTAAAATTATCTAACAATAAACGTTCAGCTTTTGCATCTAAAGCTTCTTGAACTTGCTCTAAGGTTTCTACTTCAACTTCTATTGGTAAATTTGGAGCATAATTACGTGCTGCCAAAATTGCTTGCGTTATAGAACCAGCCGCAGCAATATGATTTTCTTTTAACAAAAACGCATCGTATAATCCCATTCTATGATTATTTCCACCACCACAATATACTGCATATTTTTGAGCCCTGCGTAAACCGGGTATTGTTTTACGAGTATCTAAAATTTTAGTTTTGGTATTGGCAATTGCTTCAATATAACGTTTTGTTTCAGTTGCAGTACCCGATAATAATTGCAAGAAATTTATTGCAGTCCGCTCTCCAGTCAGTAAAGTTTGAGCTGTACTAGTGATCATACACAAACATTGACCGGGAGCAAGATTATCACCATCTTTAACCAACCAATTAAATTCTACCTTATTATTTAGTTGATTAAAAGTTTCTTCAAACCAAGCAGTACCACATAAAATTGCTGATTCCCGACTTATAAGTTGGGCTGTAATAGTATTATTAGCAAGCAGTTCAACATTTATGTCTCCACTACCAATATCTTCTGCCAAAGCGTGTTGTACATTTTTTGCGAGGTCTACGAAGAATTTATCCATTGTTAATTTATTTAATGCGATTTAAATATAAAAGGTCAGAGTTAATAATAGTCCTACACAGTGATTAATCTGTCAAGTTTTTACTACAAAAGTACTCTTTTTGATGCGTCCAGTATGTGAATAAATTTTAATATTATTTTCGTCATTAACAATCCAAACTTCTTAAAGCTCCTCTGGCTTAAATAAAGAGCAACTTTTTCTAGCATTTTTTGTTTGGAGTTTGAAGGTGACACAATTTCTATACAAATTTCTGGAGTTTTGAGATTATGGAGTACTATAGCCATATTTTTTAATAAATTCATTTGATGCCCAAAACAACACCAGCTACCTTAACTCCATCATTTGTTTTAATGGAGCATTCAGAAATAACTTTGCCTTTTGGTAATTGTTGGCTGAGTTTATTACCAATTTTCATTTGTATACGTCCATGATAATTCGATGCTGGACTCATTAATAGTTTACCAAATTTATTTAATTCAATTTTAAATGGCAAATCTTGCAAAATCGGATTATTGATAACTTCTGCCCATTGCATGTTGTATATCCTACTATTTTATTATTGAATATTTGGTTATATTATTCTTTAACACTCAATAAGTTGACTCAATTTACCTGTTTTAAAATAATTTTTCTAGTACTTTAATATTACACAATTTGAACAATATTGCACGAATTAAATGAATAAAACAGGATTATTTTATCACAACAGGCGATAAAATTATTTTCAAACGGAAACAAAAACAAGCATTGGAAATGATTTATAGCAATTATTAATTATGAATGGTTAATTATTAATTAAATTCTACAAAAATATCAATTATTCATTTTGTATTACTGTAATAGATATTATACTGATTAAATCATAATAGTTTGATTTTATTGATTTTTTTCAAAATAAGTTTTATCAAATAAATAAATGAGTTACGTTAAATCAGTATAATGTCTATTGATTTCGCTTAAAAAACTCAAAAAAATAAGTCTGTTAGTTTATCGAATGGGTTGAGGTGACAAAGTAGAATTAATTATAAATTTTTGGAATTTTATTACCAAGGAAAATGGTTGA
>JAUCGL010000207.1 GCA_030378105.1 Candidatus Halobeggiatoa sp. HSG11
TATATAAATTAATCACCTGGTTAATAATAAGAACTGAACAACCAATTCCTACTGAAGAAAAAATAAGTTAAATTCAGAACAACTAAACAGACTATTAAAGGCAGTTTATAAATTATCAAGTGTTCAAACAATAGAAGATATAAAAAATGTTATAATACAATATCCTATATTATTTTCTGATGAGGCTGATAAAATGTTAAATGCTAAAATAGAACAATTAAAACGTAAAGGTAAACCAACTAAAGCTCTAGAAAGTAATCGAAAAGTTTTACAACAATTTCGGCAGGCAATAAAATAGCTTATAACATTGATTCTTTAATTAAACAAGTTATTCTTAATATTTCATCGTTATACACAAGTCAAAAATATCGAATGTAGGGTGGATAGAATGAAATGAAATCCACCATTTTGAAGGTTCGGTGGGTTTCCACTTCGTTCCTCACCCTACTAATATATTTTTATCTCGTTCTCAACGTCTCGTTGGGAATGCCTACCATACCGCTATGTGGTATTCATTTGATAATTTTGACTTGTGTATGGTGATGATACGCCATGTTGGGAATATGTTCTATGATTCTCTGGTTACTATTAAAAAATATAGCTCCCTTTAAAATATCATTATGCTTACTCTACCAAATTATCAAGTAACAGAACAAATCTACGAAAGTGTTAATTCAACTATCTATCGTGGCATAAGAAACAAAGATAATCAAGCGATTATCCTTAAAATGCTGAAACAAGATTATCCCACTCCAGCAGAATTAACTCGTTATCAACAGGAATATGAAATCACGCATGGTTTAAATCTGGCTGGAGTTATCAAGACTTATAGCATTGAAAAATATCAAAATACTCTAGTTATTGTTTTAGAAGATTTTGGCGGTAAGTCTTTAAAGCAAATAATAGCAGATCAACCATGTACGGTAAAAGAATTTTTAACAATTGCTATTCAAATAACTGATATTTTAGGTAATATTCATGCTGCTAATATAATTCACAAAGATATCAATCCTGACAATATTATAATCAATCCAAACAGCAAAGAGTTAAAAATCATAGACTTTGGGATTGCCAGTCGTTTACCACGAGAAAATCCAACTCTCAAAAATCCAGAACAGCTAGAAGGTACTTTACCTTATCTTTCTCCAGAACAGACTGGCCGCATAAATCGTAGTATAGATTATCGTACTGACCTGTATTCGTTGGGAATAACTTTCTATGAAATGTTGACTGGAAAATTGCCTTTTGAAAATACCGATGCAATGGAATTAGTCCATTGCCATATAGCTAAAATACCGCTATCAGCTATTGAAGTCAATCCAGAGATACCACAGATTATTTCTGACATCATTGATATTTTACTTGTTAAAAATGCCGAAGAAAGATATCAATCAGCTTTTGGTTTAAAGTTGGATTTTGAAAAATTACAAGTTTTTGATAAATATGATAATGTATATTTTAAACTAGCTAAAAATAATTTGTCCGGCCAATTTCAAATTCCACAAAAATTATACGGAAGAGAAGAAGAAATCAACTCTTTGCTGCAAGCTTTTGAACGAGTTAGCAATGGCGATATTGAAATGATGTTAGTGGCTGGTTATTCAGGAGTTGGTAAGTCAGCTTTAGTACATGAAGTCCATAAACCAATGACAGAAAAACGTGGCTATTTTGCTGATGGTAAATTCGACCAGTTTCAGAAAAATATTCCGTACTCAGCGATTACCCAAGCATTTAATAAATTTTGTCGTTATTTATTGTTAGAAAAAAACTTGACTGAATGGCAACAAAAAATATTGGCTGTGGTTGGCAATAATGGTCAAATTATCATAGATGTTATTCCAGATTTAGAACTTGTTATTGGAAAACAACCGACAGTAGCAGAGGTTGGACCTACTGAAGCCCAAAATAGATTTCAAATGCTTTTTTTAAATTTTGTCAAGGCATTATGTGGTAAAGAACATCCATTTATTTTATTTATTGATGATTTACAATGGGTTGACTCTGCTTCGTTGGCTTTGTTGAAATCCATTATGTTGGATGATGAGATTCAATATTTACTGATTATTGGAGCTTACCGAGATAATGAAGTTGATAAAAATCATCCATTTATTATAGCTGTTGAAACTTTAGAAGCTGTTAAAGTTAATACCATTGAACTAAAAAATTTACAACTATCTAATGTCAATCATCTATTACAAAATACCTTGCAATGTGAAGCTAAACAAAGTCAACCATTAACTGAACTGCTTTATCAAAAAACTCAAGGTAACGCATTTTTTACCCGGCAATTTTTACAATCTTTGTATGATAGTGAATTTTTGTATTTTGAGCAATATCAATGGCATTGGGATGTTGAACAGATAAAAAATCAAAATATAACTGCTAATGTGGTTGAATTGATGATTGGGCAGTTAAAAAAGTTACCGGAAGCCACTCAACAGGTATTACGATTGGCAGCTTGTGTTGGGAATAATTTTGATTTAGCTACTCTTGCTATTATCCACGAACAGTCGCAATCAACAACTGCACAAGACCTATCAGCAGCAATTCAAACTGGTTTGATTTTACCTACTTCAGAATTAGAGATGATTAATGAACAACTTGCTGTTTTTCATTATAATTTTTTGCATGATCGAGTTCAACAGGCAGCTTACGCATTAATTGATGATGACCAAAAGAAAGCAGTTCATTTGAAAATTGGCCAATTGTTGTTAGCTAATTCATCAGAAGTTGAGGAAAATATTTTTAACATTGTTGACCATTTTAATATGGGAATAGAGTTAATTACAAATGAGAAAGAAAAAATTAAATTAGCTCAATTAAATTTAGAAGCTGGTAAAAAAGCAAAAGATGCAACTGCTTATGAGGCTGCATTGCAATATTTTATTTCTGGTATCCAATATTTAAATGTTAATAGTTGGGTAGTTAATTATAATTTAACCTTTGATTTATATAAAGAAAAATCTGAAATTGAGTTTCTTAATGGTAATTTTGAGCAATCAGAAAAATTAATTAATTTTGTGCTTGATAAAACTCAAACAGTGGCTGAAAAAGCAACCTTATATAGTATGTTAATCGTACAGTATACTATGCTTGCAAGATATGAAGAGGCAACTCAAGCTGGGCGAAAAGCATTGAATTTAATGGATATAGATTTACCAGAAATAGATTTAGATGTAGCATTACAAACCGAAATGGATATGGCCAAAGAAAATTTGGGAAATAGACAAATTGCTTCGGTAGTTGATGCAGCAGAAATGACAAATTCTTTAATGCGAGCTAGTACGCAAGTTTTAGTTAAATTAATTACAACTACCTATCAATCTAATCAAGCATTATTTGCTGTCGTAGTAGTTAAAATAGTTAATGCTTCTTTAAAGTATGGTAACATTTCAGAATCTCCATTTGGCTATTCTGCTTACGGCCTGTTATTAGGTTCAGTATTTGGAGATTATAAAACTGGAGATGAGTTTGTCATTATGGCTCTCCGTTTAAGTGAAAAATTTCATACTATGAGTCAAAAATGTGCTGTTTGTGATGTACTTGTTGGTCATGCTTATCATTGGACTCATCCACTTAAAGATTCTCTTATTTATAGTGATGAAGGTTATCAAGCTGGTTTAGAATCAGGAGAATTACAAGTTACTGGTTATATTATGATGTTCAAATTGTATAACCTATTTAGTCAAGGATCAAATTTAAAACAACTACTTGAAGAAATTTCAGGTTTATTAACAATCAGCCAAAAACATCAAAACCAATTAGCAACGGATACCATTACAGGATGTCAGATTGGAGTATTAAACCTAACTAATTTAAATACCGATAAATTTGAAAATGCTGATATGGATGATGTACAACTTTCCAATGAATGTACTGAACATCAAACAATTTTAGCATTATGTATGTATCAAATACTTAAGTTACAAATCCTTTATCTTTATGATAAACCTATTGAAGCTTTAAAATGTTCTGAAGCTGCTGAACAGCAAATTGCTTATGTATTAGGAGTGTTTTGCGTTGCAGAACATAATTTTTATACTTCATTAACTTTGTTAGCTTTTGATTCTGTAGATTGGAAAAAATTGAATAGCAACCAACAGCAAATGAAAATTTGGGCAGATAACTGTCCAGAAAATTTTTTGCATAAATATCTGTTGGTACAAGCAGAAATAGCAAGAATCAAAGGTAATGAATTGGAAGCAATGGATTTATATGACCAAGCTATTGCCTCTGCTAAAGAACATGAATTTATTCAAAATGAAGCACTTGCCAATGAACTTGCTGCTAAATTTTGGCTGGGTAGAAATAAAGAAGAGATTGCTCAGGTTTATCTGAAGAAAGCTTACTATTGTTATCAACAATGGGGGGCAACTGCTAAAGTTAATGATTTAGAAACAAAATATCAACAGTTGAGTGTTAAAACTACCAATAAGATTCCAATAGATTCCACAATTTTTTCAACAAGAATGGCTTCAATTTCAATGACCAATGGTTCACAATGGCTTGATTTAAACAGTGCCATGAAAGCAGCCCGGACTTTATCAAGAGAAATTGTTCTGAGCAAACTATTGGAAAAAATGATGCACATTGTAATCGAAAATGCTGGAGCGGAAAAAGGTTTTTTACTGTTACCCAAACAAGATGATTGGTTTATTGAAGCTGAAGGACATGTTAATGGTTCAAATACTACCGTTTTACAATCCTTGCCATTTAATAAAAACAAACTAGTTTCAACCAATATTGTTAATTATGTTATTAATACTAAAGAAAATATTGTTTTAAACGATGCAACTCAAGAAGGCAATTTTACCAATGATCAATATATTGTTAAACACCGCCCGCAATCAGTGTTATGTATACCTTTGCTTAATCAAAGCCAACTAGCTGGGATTTTATATTTAGAAAACAGTTTGACAACTGGGGCATTCACAGCGAAAAGGATAGAAATACTTAATTTATTATCATCACAAATTGCTATTTCTATAGAAAACTCTTTACTGTATATTGACTTAGAACAGAAAATTGAAGCAGCCAAAGCCGCCGACAAAGCTAAAAGTTCTTTCTTAGCCAGTATGAGCCATGAATTGAGAACTCCGCTTAATGCAATTTTAGGCTTTGCTCAAATAATGCATCGTAGTAAAACTTTACCAAAAGAGCATCAAGAAAATGCCAGCATCATTAATCGTAGTGGCGAATATTTGCTATCTTTGATTAATGACATTTTGAATATGTCTAAAATTGAAGCTGGTAAAATAACTTTAGATGTACGACAGTTTGATTTATATGCATTATTAAACGATGTACAAGATTTATTTTATCCCAGTGCTAAGGATAAAAATTTGCAATTATCAATTGACCATGAAGATAATGTGCCTCAATATTTATTAACTGATGCTACTAAACTACGTCAAATTTTGCTTAATATAATCGGCAATGCGGTGAAATTTACTAACGAAGGTAGTGTTTATGTCCATGTTAAAGCTTCATTTCCAACTGAACAGCAGGTGGAACTTATTTTCACAGTTAAAGATACTGGAGTCGGAGTTGCTGAAGATGAAATAGACAAGATGTTTGAAGCATTTAGCCAAACAGCAAGTGGGCGTGATTCTTACAATCAAGGTACCGGACTTGGTCTGTCAATTAGTCATAAATTTCTCCAATTGATGCAAGGCGATATTTCTGTGACTAGTAAAATAAATCAAGGTACGGAATTTGTGTTCAATATTTTTGCTGATGTTGTTGATAATCATGAAATTAGTACTGCTGTTCAACAGAATATGGAACCAAGTGAATTGCATAATGTGAATAGTACAGATGAAATAAATGCTAGTACAGAAATGCCGGAGCAATCTATGCCAGAAGCTTTAGCCATGTTATCTACTGAATTGTTGGCTGAATTTGCTGAAGCAATTGAAGTTTTGGATACAGAAAAAACTCAAGTTATTATAGATAAAATTCGCTTACAGAATGAAATGTTAGCTAATAGCTTAGAAAATTTGGCCAATGAATTTCAATTTGATAAACTGCAAAATTTGATTGAGCAGGTTAATACCAATGAATAATATTCTGGTTGTTGATGATACAGCAGCAAATTTGCGAGTGTTGAGTCAAATATTATTAGAAAATGATTATAAAGTACGTCCGGCAATAAGTGGGGAAATTGCTTTAAAACTTATTAAATCAATTAATATTGACTTAATTTTATTAGATATTCAAATGCCTAAAATGAACGGTTATGAAGTTTGTAAAAATTTGCAAGCTGATACTGAAACTCAAAATATTCCGATTATTTTTGTCAGTGCTTTGGATGATATTTCTGATAAAATTAAGGCTTTTGAGGCTGGTGGTGTTGACTACATAACTAAACCATATCAAGCGGAAGAAATTCTGGTACGTGTACGTATGCATTTAAGTTTAAACGATATGCAAAAACAACTTCAGCAGAAAAATCTGGAGTTGGAACAGGAAATTATTAGATGTAATAAAATTGAACAAGCCCTGCTTAAATCAAATCAAGATAAAGATGAATTTCTCGGTATTGCGGCTCATGATTTAAAAAATCCACTATCAGCAATTAAAGGTTATTCAGAAGAAATTGAAGAGTATTGTCATGAAATGCCAACTGAAGAAGTTATGGAATTAGCTGGATTAATAAGAAAATCTTCGGCTAAAATGTCCACTTTAGTTACAAATTTATTAGATGTTAATCAAATTGAATCTGGTGAAATTAAATTAAAATTCGCTTATGTAGATATTTTACCAATTGTCAAAAATATAGTCCAAGATTATGCTAAGAGAGCTAAAGAAAAAAATATTAATCTACATTTTTCACCTGAAGGAAATGATTTTCATGCTTATGTAGATGCTAATACAGTTGGGCAAATTTTAGATAATATAATCTCCAATGCAGTTAAATATTCACCTTTAGATAAGGATATTTATATCAATTTGACTACAAATGAGAATGAAATTCAATGCAAAATTAAAAATGAGGGGCAAGGTTTAAATGCCGATGATCTTAAGAAATTATTTGGAAAATTCAATCGTTTAAGTACCAAACCGACTGGAGGAGAACATTCAACTGGTTTGGGGTTATTCATTGTCAAAAAGCTAGTCGAAGCTATGAATGCCAAAATTTGCTGTGAAAGTGAATTAGGAAATGGAGTAATTTTTATTGTGGAATTTAAAAGGAAATAGATTTATCATTCTTAAAGGTTTCCCCAAATTTTTAATCTAGCTTCTATTGTACCAGAAAATAAGGAGCTGTGAAATTTTCCATCTATAAGTACCCATTTTATTTAGCTTATTTATAATTGCAAATGCTGAGATTTGATATAAATTTTGGTAGTCCCCCAGAAAGTAGTGATGTATAAAATTATCTAATAGAATCATTATAATGATGAATAAAAAACCAAATAGCTCCAATATGATTTGATAGCTTTTTGGAAAAAGAAAGAGTTTTCCGAACCA
>JAUCGL010000208.1 GCA_030378105.1 Candidatus Halobeggiatoa sp. HSG11
ATTATCAATATAAAATATTTTTATAATAAAGTTTATTTCCATAATAAATTATTGTTAATACTTGCTTTATTAGATATTTTAAAATTAGTTATATTTGGATTAATTTTATAGATATTAATATTCAATACTATTACAGACAATCAATAACTTAACATAGTACAACTTTATTATAAAAAATATCTGTAACGAAAACTATTTTTTTATGATTTGTACTCTTTTGATTTTTCTATATTATATTTTTTAGCGAAAACTGCTGATGTTATACAAAGTTTTTCCAACGTTACAAATTTTAAATATCTTTAATACAAAATATTGTTACTGAACATATTGATTTATGTTAATATAGCTTTTAACTTGAAAACTTGTTATTGGGAAGCTTTTATTTTAAATTGCTTATTTTTAACAATATTAATTACAAATAATCTTCTAATCTAACCCAAACCACTGAATATGTATTTTGAAATTTCTAGAAAAGAACTATTACCCACATTAAAAATGATTATTGGAGTAGTTGAACAACGTCAAACTTTACCAATTTTAGCTAACACATTGATTCGGGTTAAAGATGATGCCTTGTATTTAACTGCTACTGATGCAGAAGTAGAAATTGCTTGTAATTTGCCATTAGAATCAGGCATAAATGCTGATAGTGAAGGTGAAACAACTATACCGGCTCGTAAATTTTTCGACATTTGTAAGTCATTATCAGATACTAGCAATATTCAAGTTGCTGTTGAAGATAATGAAAGTGTTGTGAAATCGGGTAGAAGTAGATTTAAACTACAAACTTTACCAGCCATAGACTTCCCAGATCGTCCTCAGCTAAAAGAGCAAGCTAGTTTTACTATTTCACAAAGAAATCTTAAAGATTTGTTTTATAAAACTTCATTTTGTATAGCAGTCAATGATGTACGTTATTATCTTAATGGCGTATTATTAGAAACCGCTAACGGTAAAATTTCTTTAGTTGGAACTGATGGTCATAGAATGGCGGTCGCACAGTTAGATTTTGCCAATGAAACAGAAGCGAAAGTTATTATTCCTCGCAAAGCCGTGTTGGAATTATCTAAGCTACTCACCGATACTGATGATGAGATAGAAATTTCTTTCGATGATAATCATATCCGTTTTAAACTTAACAATTCATTGGAAATAAGCTCTAAGCTGATTGATGGCGATTTTCCAGATTGGCAAAATGTTATTCCGGCAGATCCGGATAAAATAATTATTGCCGAAACTCATGCTGTTAAACAGGCTCTCACTCGTACCTCAATATTGTCAAACGAAAAATATAAAGGAGTGAGATTGGCTTTGAGTAATAACCAGTTAAATATCAGTGCTAAAAACTCTTATCAAGAGGAGGCTGAAGAAATCGTAGAAGTTGAATATACTGGTGAGGAATTAGAAATAGGTTTCAATGGAATTTATCTGTTGGATGCAATTAATGTGATTTCAACTAAAATGGTACAAATTGCTCTTTCTGATGGCAACAGCTCATGTTTAATCACGGAAGAAGATGATGAAGATAGTAAATTTATCGTTATGCCTATGAGGCTGTAAATTTTTGTATTATGTAATAATTTGAAAATAATTGTTTTCAAACTTATCTGCCATTTTAAGTCAAAAGTACAGGACATTTTTTGTCAGAATCAGGATTAACCAGATTTTTTATGCTAATGATTTATTACAAATTTTATCCTGAAAATTCTATAATAATCTCACGTAAAATCATACTTGTTACTTCGTTTCTATTAATCCTGATTCTGAATAATTAAAAAATGTTCCGTACAAAGCTTTAAATTAATAAAGTTGATAGTACCTTCAATATCTAGTGCCACTTAATATACAGGACTACCATGTTTAGGAACGTGCATGAAATAATATATGTTTTCTTATGATTTTTGGAATATAAGATTTCCTTGTTTCGACTTGCAAGGAGACCTTGCAACTCCTAATTACAGTTACGAAGTTATTTTATACACGTTCCTTAAGAACTAGTTTTGTCATATTAATAATAAACTCTTTTGTAGGATAGGGTTTATATTATTTACACTTAATTCTGTATGAATATTAGTCAAGACTATCAAATATAATATTATGAAAAATTTATTTATAAAAAGTCTACGCTTTCGTACAATAACATTTGTGCTATTAGGAGTTGTGCCGCCTATGCTAGTAGCAATTTGGTACGCAAGTATAGATGCTGCAAACATTATTCATCAGGAAGCCAAAGAAAATTTATCTTTACGAGCTCATGATCTAGCAGATAATGTATCACGGTGGGATCAAATGAACGTATTAGCTGTGCGGAGTTTGAGTGAACATCCATTGTTTGCCAATATGGATGAAAAACAACATTTACCTAACTTATCAACTATTTATCGTTTGTATAATGAAATATATGGTTTAACTACGTTGGATTTACAAGGTAATGTTATAACTGAAGGTACTGGCGGCATAAAAGAACCTTCTAATTATAGTGAATTCAACTATTTTAAACGAGCGATTAGTGGTGAGGGTATTGTGCGAGAGTCATTAATATCTGGTGAACCTTCTAATAAACCAGCCATTATTTTTGCCTCTCCAATTCGTAAATTACCAACTTTAAAATTAGGTACTAAAGGTGCATCAGTAACCAAATTACAAAAGAAATTACAAGAACGTAATTATTATTATGGACCAATAACTGGCATTTATGATTCACAAACTTCAGAAGCAGTGTTTAATTATCAATCTGAATATTTTCGTTCTACAATCAATGGAATAACTGATCCACTTACCTTTGACTTGATCAGATTTACTGAGTCTAAAAATCCATTACACACTGAATTGCCCGGTAAAATAGTAGGAGTTGCTGTAATTGCTACTTTACTCAGTGATTTAAGCGAAATTATCGGTACTATGAGTTTAGGTAAAACTGGTTATGCTTTTTTAGTAGATGAAAAAGGCCAAGTTCTTGCACATCACGAATCCAAATATGTCTCTAGTAAAACACTGACTAATTTGAGTAATTATCCTCCAGTAAGAACTATTTTGGATGGAAATGATGAATCTTTTTCTTTTACTGATAAACAGCAAATTGAATGGTTATCTTATGGTATAAAACTAAAAAATGGTTGGAATGTTATTGCATTGCAGCAAGAATCTGAAGTGCTGGAAAAAGAACAAGTATTTTTACAATTGGCAACTTTAATTGCAGTTGTTGCAGTACTTAGTGTGGTAATTTTAATCTGGTTGTTAACCGGTCGTTTATTGGAACCAATAAGCCGTCTGACATTAGCTGCTAAGACTTTATCTAAAGGTCAATGGCATCAACATGTATCAGTTAAATACCAAGATGAAGTGGGAACTTTGGCAAATGCTTTCAATCAAATGTCAAAGCAATTACGTGTTTCATTTGCAATTTTACAAACTAAAAATGAAGAATCCCAAAAAGCTCGTGAAGAAGCTGAAAAAGCTAACAAAGCTAAAAGTGTATTTGTCGCTAATATGACTCATGAACTTCGTACTCCATTAAACGCTATCATCGGTTATAGCGAAATGCTACAAGAAGAAGCCGAGGATATGGAGCCAGAAGAATTTGTACCAGATTTGGAGAAAATTGCTAGTGCTGGTAGGCATTTATTGGCATTAATCAATGATGTACTGGATTTTTCTAAAGTGGAAGCAGGCAAGATGGAACTTTATTTAGAGTCTTTTCAAGTCAATAAGATGATAAATGAAGTGGTAGCCATGATTCAACCGGCAATTCAGAAAAATAGCAATGAGTTAATTGCTAACCATAATGATGATTTAGGAACCATGCACTCTGATATTACCAAAATTCGTCAATGTTTATTTAACTTACTCAGTAATTCAAGTAAATTTACCGAAAGTGGTACAATAAATTTAACCAGTAAACGTGAATCAAAAAATGGTGAGGATTGGGTTATTTTCCAAGTTGCCGATACCGGAATTGGCATGACTGAAGACCAGATGAGTAAGGTATTCCAAGCATTTACTCAAGCTGATTCATCCACCACTCGAAAATATGGTGGTACTGGTTTAGGATTAGTGATAACTCGCCAATTTTGCTTAATGATGGGCGGTAAAATTAATGTTGAAAGTGAATTTGGTAACGGTTCTACTTTTACTATTGAATTACCAGTAGCTGTCAAAGAACTACAAGAGTAGGTATAAGCTTTATATCATTTGATTAACAGACCAAACCATTATCTTAATGGTTAACCAAATGATTATATTAAGCTTGCTATATTTAATAGATTACCTACAATTTAACAAAGAACTCAAATATCAGTGAGAAAATGAATATTTATCCTCACTTCAATCTGATGAATTCTTAGCTACCAATTTAAACCCTAATCCATTCACTTCCTTCACGATTAAATCAACGAAGCCATCCAATTGAGCAGCAACTTTATCTGATAGTTCCATGCCCAATTTAATGCTGTCTGGTTCAATACCAAATATTGTAACTTGTTCAGGTTGTTCACCTGTTAGTTTAACTGCTGCTAAAATGTCTGATAATCCTACTTGATGAGGAGATAATTTAGTACGGAAAAATGTTGGTACTTCCTTGTCTTTAAGACAAATTATAGTTCCGGCTGCTTTACCAGTTTTAACTGCATCCAAAATTATTACTTGTTTTGCCTTAGCTATAAATGTTAATAGTTCCATTCCAGCAGTTCCACCATCTACAACTTCTATTTCAGCCGGAATGTGATAATTTTTTAGTAAACTATTAACAGCATGTACGCCAACTCCTTCATCAGTTAATAAAAGATTGCCAACTCCTAATATTAATAAATTATCCATCTTTGTATTTAACTTCTTGAGATAATTCAATTTGTAGTGTATCTAACAAAACTCCCATGCTCTCTAATAACTTAACCACACTCAAAACTCTAGTGTATTTTGCTGATACCAATGAGGCTCGAGCATTAAATAATTCATTTTCTGAATCAAGCACATCCAATAAACTACGTTGGCCTAGTTTGAACTGTTCTTTATATGAATTTAACACTGCCTCGGCAGATTTAACATATTCTTGTAAATATTTTAACCTAGCCTGAATAGTTTCCAAACCATTCCAAGATAGCAATACATCTTCTTCAATGATACGTTGAGAGCTAATAGTATTTTCTTTGGCAGCTCCAATTAATTCAGCAGTTTCTTGTACTTTAGCTACATCAGAACCACCACGAAATAGGTTATAACGCATTCTTAACATAGCAGTCATATCATCGTTTGCTCCTTCTATCCCATCTATATTATCTTTATCTGATACACCTAATTCAAACGTTACATTAGGCATAAAAGCTGATTTAGATTGATTATGAGAAGCCTTGGCTGCTGCTAAGTTTGCTTTGGCAAGTTGTAAAGAGGAATGTTTATTTAAAGCTAAATTTAACGCTTCGTCAGAATTTTTCGGCAGATTTTTATCCATAGCTTCCGGCTGTTCCAATTTTTTTGGCAGTTCTCCAGTTACACGCCGATAATTAATCTCAGCATCACGTAATCTACCTTTAGCATTGACTAAACTTGATTTAGCTAAAAATAAACGGCTACTACTTTGTTGAACATCAGCTTTTCTACCAGCCCCACCTTCCACTAATAATTTTATTTGGCCAAGAATTTTTTGATGTATTACTACATTATTCTTAGTTAATTCTAAAATCTCGTGGCGACGTAACATTTCTAAGTAAACTTCCGAAGTTAATAACGCAATATTTTCACTGGTATTTCTTACTTTATGGTTAGCTGAATTAGCCAAAAATTTATATTGTTTAACTCCATATTTAGTTTTAAAACCATCAAATAATATTTGTGATAAAGTTAAACCAATTTCACTACGAGTTAAAGTTGTATCACCACCAAAGTGAGTACGAGTGGTTGAATTATCGCTATTTTCACTTCCATAACCAGCATATAATTCTAATGATGGCAAGTAGCCACCTTGAATTTGTTTAACAGTTTGTTTAGAAGCACGATAATTTTGTATTGTAACCAACACATCTGGATTGGTTGCCAAAGTGTGTTGAACTACTTCATTTAAAGTTTCTGCTTGTAAGTTAAAAGATACTAATAATGTTAGGATTAAATATTTCATAATTTTTAATAAATATATTTAAGACCTGACAGGTTTCCAAAACCGGTCTGGTTGTCAGTTAAGAAATGTAGCAAAGAAATTAAGTATATCATAATAAAGAAAAGGTGACATGATTTGAGACAGTATAAGAAATGCTGTTAATGAAATCAATATATTTAGGACTTAACGCATTGACAAGATAAACATTTAATGAAATCGTTTAAATATCGTTCCCAAACTCTTGTTTCAATACATTAAGTTAAGCAAATTTTTTTGGAGTTCAAAGCAAAGCTTTGGTATTCCACCGATTTCATCGGTGGCTATTCACATTCAATCCTTTCAGGATTTGAACAACCCCAACGGGGTTCACACTTGAATAGCCATAGGTGAAACCTATGGAATCAAATTAATTAAAATGTTCTCTGCGTCAACCATCAGTTATTTAGGAAAGATGTCTACTTTAAAGGCTCTTCTTTAATTCGCCAGATAAAAAATAGTAAAACTATAGCAATACCAACCAATAAAAGCTGAAGCAGAATCTTGCTATCTAAAATTGCTATAGATATTGAAAAGGTAATAATAATCAAGAAAAACGCTTTGTATTTGATTTTTCGTGACAACGTTTTTTTGTCTTCCCATTCTATAGTGTAACATCTTCTATACAGGATATTACTGAAGTAAATAAGCTAAATAAAATAGATTATTCCGTATTAAATGAAAAATTATCTAGTAATGTAGGAGGTGTATTGCAAACCCAACTAGAACTGGGAACTAAAATTGCCTTCAGTGGGGAAGAATATGACTATGTTGTGGAGGGAATTGTACATACAACAAATCAAATAATTACTGCACTTAAAAGTTGTAATCCTACTACAAGTAATATGGGAGGTTGCACTGGATTATTCGTTGATTTAGGTGGTGATGTTATCGGAACAATTAACAATTTTGCAGCTAGTATGCGTTTGAAAGCTGATACTGACAAATTAAACTCTGTTACTTGTACATTAAATTACCTAAGTGAGTATTATAGTTTTGGTGGCAATAAGAAATTATTAGCAGAAAGTGTTGGTTTGTCACAAGATGCAAATAATTTTGTCATTGAAGATGTTCTGGCAAAAACAAGTGTTTGTAATTCCTCTAGTATGAGTTATACATTAAAATTGATCGAACGGTATCAAGAGCAAATCAGAACAACTAACTCATTGAATTATATTAGTCAACCTTATTTTTGAAAGGTGGATGCTACACGGCTTTCTCATAAAAATTTAAACCGCCTGAGCATTGCTTCAAACTTATCAGAACAATCAGCAAAAGTTTCAATAGCTGCCTGAAAATTTTTGACTTTTGTTTTGCGTAACAAACTAATGGCCAG